>JBFWSD010000482.1:0-5739 GCA_050248575.1 Gemmataceae bacterium | reverse complement strand
GTCAAACCGACGATGGTCAGCACCAGAAAGCAAGTGGCCCCCATGCCGAGCAGGCGGGCGGCCGCCCGCTCGCGGATCTCGTTGAGCACGATCACGCCAAGCACCGCCAGCCCGAACAGCCCGACCAGTAAGAGTCGGTCGGCCTGCTCGCCCCACAAGGGAGCATGCCAGACGGTGTTGATGGTGCGGTGCGGCAAGGGCTCGGCCCCCAGCTGCAACGGCAGCCGGATCCACCAGTAGCGCACCCAGTCGATCAGCCAGAAGGCATTCAGGGCCACGGCCCCCAAGAGGGCCGCCAGCAACGCCACATGCCAGCCGAGCGGATGTCGATGACCGATGCTCAGGTAGTAGATCATCAGCAAGGGAAACATCAGCAGGAAAAGCACGGGCTGTGCAAAGCAACCCATGGTGCCCGTGGTGAAGACCAGGAACCACGCGATGAATCCCGGCGTGCGGTTGTAATAGACCAGAGCGCCGACGTGCGACAGCACCGCCAGGGCGGCAAAGAGCAGGTCGAGATCGCCGTCGCGCAAGGCTTCTTGTCCGGGCGTCCCCCACCACACGAGCAGCCCGAAGGCAACGGCCAGGCAGGTCACGCCTCGGCCCAGTCCGACGCCCCAGCCCGCCAGCGCCAGCAGTACGGGCACGAGCAAGCTGCACGCGGCAACTCCCAGCTTGTAGGCGGCGGGCTGAAACTCGCTCCCGCCCAGAAACAAGAATAGCTCCGCAGGGCGGCTGCCACTGTCAAACACCGGCGTCTTCGGGTAGCCCGCCTGGAATGAAGGATCGTAGCAGCTCAAGCTGCCATGCTCGAGAAAGGATTGCGCCCCGACGTAGCCGAAATAGAGATGAAAGGGATGGCTGCCGCACACGATGGGCTGGCTGTCGGTGAGACGCGACCAGCACGCACTTACCAGGCCGATGAAAGAGTCCTGGCGGCCAGGGGGAGCAAACAGCGTCAACGTCATCCAGCATTGCCAGACGAACAGTAGCCCCAGCGCCACCAGCCAGACAACACTGTCTTCGCGGCTGGGAGCGGCCCGTTCCTGGCCGTTCTGTGGCGAGGCTCCCTCCATCGTGCGAAATGGTAGCCACGCCCTCGGTTTCCCTCAATATGGATCGCCCGGGCGGTTGTGCCGGGCCGCCAATCGCGGTAAGAAAGTCGACGATGAATTTCGCCGACTTCCTCTTTTACCCAGAGCCATGATTCAGCCCGAACGCATCCAGCTTCTCAACGATTGCCCCGTCAACGCCGCCGGGGACTTTGTCCTCTACTGGATGCAGCAAAGCCAGCGGGCCGAGTGCAACCATGCCCTGGAACACGCCATCGAGCGGGCCAACGACCTCGACCTGCCCGTGGTCGTCTTGTTTGGCATCACCGACTCGTATCCGGAGGCCAACGCCCGCCACTACCTCTTCATGCTTGAAGGGCTGCGCGACGCGGCCCGCGCACTTCGCCAGCGCGGCATCCAGCTCGTTCTCCGCAAGCAAGCTCCCGAGCAAGCGGCCGTCGAACTGGGCCAGCGGGCCGCCCTGGTTGTGGTCGATCGGGGCTACCTGCGCCTCCAGCGTCACTGGCGCGATCACGCCGCCGACGAGCTCCGCTGCCCGCTCATCCAGGTGGAGAGCGACGTGGTCGTGCCCGTCGAAGTGGCCTCCGACAAGGAAGAATACGCGGCAGCCACGCTGCGGCCAAAAATCCATCGCCACCTGAAACGCTTCCTTGTGCCCCTCGCGAAGCGGCGCGTGCACAAGCGTTCGCGCAAGCTCGAGTTGCCCGGACTGGAACTGGACGATCCCGCCGGGCTGCTCTCGACCATGCAAGTCGATCGCAGCGTCGCGCCGGTCGAAACGTTTCAAGGCGGCACCAGTGAAGCACGCCGCCGCTTGACGAGCTTTCTGCGCGGCAAGCTGGCCCGTTATGCGGAACGCCGCAACGAGCCCGCCGGCCAGAACGTTTCCGACCTGAGCCCGTATCTGCACTTCGGGCAGATTGCCCCGCTCGAGGTGGCCCTCAAGATCAAGAAGAGCAAAGCTGACAAGGCAAGCAAGGAATCGTTCCTCGAAGAGCTGATCGTCCGCCGCGAGCTGAGCATGAATTTCGTCTACTACAACCAGCAGTACGACGAGTATGACTGCCTGCCCGAATGGGCCCGGAAAACGCTCGACGCCCATCGCGACGATCCGCGCGAGTACGCCTATGGCCTGGAAGACTGGGAGCAGGCGCGCACGCACGACGACTACTGGAACGCGGCCCAGCGCGAGATGGTCGCCACGGGCAAGATGCACAACTACATGCGCATGTACTGGGGCAAGAAGATCCTGGAATGGACTGCCGAACCGGAAGAGGCCTTTCGCATCGCCCTCTATCTGAACAACAAGTACGAACTGGACGGCCGCGACGCCAACAGCTTCGCGGGAGTGGCCTGGTGCTTCGGCAAGCACGACCGCCCCTGGGCCGAGCGGGCCATCTTCGGCCTGGTCCGTTACATGAACGCCGCCGGCCTCGAGCGCAAGTTCGACATGGCCGCCTACCTCGAACGCGTGAACTCACTCCCGGCGGAGCAGGCGCGGCCGAGTCGCCGATAAGGCGCTCTCCGTATCGTCGCATCACGGTTCCAGGTCACGAACCACAGAGTCACAGAGGACACAGAGAAAGAAACACAGAGAGACGCCCGAATGGAAGAACTTCTCGTTGTATTAGACTCTGTGTTCTCTGTGCCTCTGTGGCTCGTTTCCTCGCGGCATGCCGCGCGGCGAAGCAACCCCGGAACCGCGCAATGCCTTGGAGCCAGGGAAAAAGAAATCGGACCTTTGGCGAGTTGCAGCTCACGCAAGAACGGCTGCATTCTGGAATTATTCTGAGCGCACGAAGCCAATAGTGCCGCGTTATTTTTTCTTTTGCTTCAGCAGAAGGAGCTTGTTGGACGTGGTCATGTCGTGAGGGTAGATCGCGTGTGCCTGCTCATACTCGACCTTGGCGGTCTCGAAGTCATTGGCGACGTAGGCGTCCTGGGCCGCCTTGAAGTGCTTCGCAAAGCGAGTGTGTTGGTCAAGAACCTTGCTGGCCTTGTCGAAAGCCTCACGCGCCACTGGATTCGGTATCAGTTTCAGTGCTTGCTCGTAGGCCTTGACAGAGGCAGTGAATTTTTCCATCGGAACCTTGGAGGTACAGCCGCCCAGCACCGCGACGGTGTACTCCTTGCCGGCTTCAAGAGCTTCCTTGCCTAGCTGCATCTGCTGGTTGTACTCAGCGAGAATCCCGCGCCTGGCCTCGCCCAAGCGTAAGGTAGCGCTCGGATCGGCCGGTCTTATATTGAGGGCCGCCTGGAACGACTGCTCTGCGATGGAATACCGGCGTGCAGCCAAGGCGGCCTTTCCTTCCAGCATCAACTCGTTGAACTTGGCGTCGCGGTCCCTGCCGGCTTTCTCCTTGTCGGCCTTCTCCTTGTCGAGGGCGGCGTGCGCCTGCTTGTACAAGATCTCAGCAGTTGGATCATCGGGCTTGATGCTGAGGGCGGCCTTGTAGGCCCGCGCAGCGGCCGCGTGCTGGCCGTTCACCGCGGCGGCGCGCCCTTGCTTGATCAACTCGTCGAACTCGGCCTGCAATTGCTTGTTCTCGGCCTCGAGTCGCGTCTGAGCGGCCTCGAGTCGCGTTTGCGCGATGGTGTCGTCCCCCTTCAGCTTCAGGGCAGCCTGGTACTCCGCGAGCGCAGCGGCATAGTTCTCTTGCTTCATGAATTGCTCGCCTTGCCGCAAGTGCTCTTCAAAATCCTTCTGCCGACGCAACTCGCCGAGCTGGCGGCGGAGTGTGGCAATCTCCTGGGTGGACTCATTGTTCGCTTTCGCAAGTTGTTCGCGCAAGGCGACGGCGTCTGCCTCGGCGCGTTCGGCCCGCGCCTGGTCGTAGCCGTGATCGAAAGTTTGAAACTTCGAGAGATTGCTGACAAACAAGAAGATGAAGGTGAACACGACTCCGAGGGCACCCGACGCCACGACGCTGGTGACCGCCAGGCTCGGGTTGCGCTTGCACCAGGCCCAGAGCCGCACCCACTCGCTGACCGGACGCGCCAAGATCGGCTCGTGATGCCGGTAGCGGCGCAGGTCCTCGGCCAGCTCCTGGGCGCTGGCGTAGCGGCTGCGGCGTTCCTTTTGCAGGCACTTGAGGCAGATGGTCTCCAGGTCGTGCGGCACTTCCGGGATCAGCTTGCGTGGCGGCACCGGCTCTTGCGTGAATACCTGGTTGATGGTGTCGCGCACATTCTTGCCCTTGAAGGGTGGTCGGCCCGTGAGCATCTCGTAAAGAATCGCGCCCAGGGCCCAAATGTCCGATTGCGGGCCGATCGCGCTGATCTTGCCAGCCGCTTGCTCCGGCGACATGTAGCTGGCCGTGCCCATGACCTGCCCCGTCTGCGTCTGTCCACTATCCTCGTCGAGTTGCTTGGCGAGGCCGAAGTCGGTCACCTTGGGCTCGCCATCCAAGGTGAGCATGACGTTGCCCGGCTTGAGGTCGCGGTGGATGATTCCCTTGGCGTGCGCGGCGTGGACGGCGCCGGCCAACTTCTCGAGCAGCGCAGCAGCTTCGTCGGGAGGCTGCGGTGTGCCGGCCACCTTCATGTCGAGGCTGCCCCCATCCACGAACTCGAGCGAGAAGAAGGGCCGCCCGTCGTGCTCGCCAATTTCGTGGATCTGCACGACGTGCGGATGTTGTAACTTGGCGACGGCCTCCGCCTCCAAGCGAAATCGCTGCAGCGTTTGCGCGCTGGCATGCGCATCTGCCAGCACCATTTTGATAGCAACCAGGCGTTTGAGCTTGACATGCCTGGCCTTGTAAACCACACCCATACCACCATGTCCGAGTTCGCTCAGCACTTCATAGCCTGGAAGCGCAGGCAGCTGTCGCAGCAAGGGAATGCGTCCACTGCCAGCAGCGGAAATCGTCGGGCACTCGCTGACGGCGCTGTAGCCCGCCGTGCGGTTGGGATCATCCGCTGTTGTTTTCGCGGCGATTTCTTGCCTCACGGTCGTACCGAATTGCTTGAGCGATGGTTGGACTTCGATTAGGGCCCCCGCGCAATCGGGGAAACGCTGCAAGTATTCGTTGAAATACAGGTCGGCTTCACGTTGGCGGCGACACTGGTATTCGTGGCGGATCAACTTCGCCACTGCATTGCGATCCAAGGCCAAATTCGGATGGTTCGTGAAATAGTGTTCAAGCGCCACCTTTTGCCCTGTTCCGAGGCGAAATTCGAGATCGACGCCGACGAGTTCAATTAGCAAGGCGAAGGCGTCATCCGAGTCGGGTGAAAGGTAATCGGCGATGACAGGCTCCGGGCCTGCTTGCTGCCACGCCTTGCGAAAACGGGCAACGGCCTCCTCGATGTGTCCCCACGCTTTTTCCGAAAGACTTGTGCGCGGCTGCAAGGTATCGAACATCACACTTCCCTATGGGCAGGTCTGTGGTGGTGACAACGCGCTGCTTGCTCGAGTGTAGGCCACCAGGACCGGAATTGCGCTAATTGCTTCATGACGCCCAAAGATTCAAGGGTTTTCACCTGCATTCAAGGGGAGCGTTGGCGATCATTTGGGATCGCCACGGGGAAATTCGGCGATAGACGGTGACTCGTGTGGTCAAAATACTCGATCGCCGGCGGACGCGGTTCTTTGTACTTGACTCTGTGTTCTCTGTGCCTCTGTGGTTCGTTTCTTCGCAGTATGCCGCGCGGCGACGCAATCCCG
>JBFWSD010000481.1:0-5741 GCA_050248575.1 Gemmataceae bacterium | reverse complement strand
ACCCCAGCCCGGGATGTCGACGCGGGCCTGTTGTCGCGGCGCGGCGTGAAAATCTGCACCGGCAGCGAGTTCCACGGCGCGGGCGGGCTGGTCGTCGATCTCGACGGAGAACTCGGCAGCCCGTTCCACCTCGACGCGCAGCGCGAGCGAGGCGGCTTGCAAGCGGGCACGCAGCCGCTCGGCCTCGCGGCGATTGGCGGCCAGCGCCTCGAGCGTGCCACGGTCGATGGCGGGCAAGCGACGAATCTGCTCTTCCAGCTCACGACACTCGCCGCGCACTTCATCGCCGCGGCGCAGCGTCTCTTCCAGGCGTCGCCGCCGCTGATCGAGGGCCAGGATTTGCCGGGCCTGGTCGAGCGCCTGCAGCTGATCGCGTTGCCGGTCTTCAGCTTGCCGCGCCTGGCTCAAGGCCTGGGCCGCTTCCGCGCAGGCGGCGGCTTGTTGCTGGCACTCCTCCGCGGCGGCCTGCTCGGCCCCTTCCAGGCGGACGGCGGCTTGTTCGGCCTGCTTCCAGCGTTCGTGAGCCTGTTGATAGCCGCGCAAGCGTTGTTCGCTGGCCTGCCTGTGTTGCTCGAGGCGGCGGCATTCAGCCTCCGCGGTTTGAAAAAGCTGTAACCTCTCGCGGACGCGTTCCCGTTCCGCATGCAAGTCGTCGACGGTCGACTGGAGGTGGGCCACTTCGTCGACGAGTTCTTTTTGCCGGGCCTCGTGCCCGGCGAGTTGCGTGATGACGTCGTCCAGCGCGGCGTATTGCTGTTCGATTTCCTGGAGGGCAGCGGTCTGCTCGTCCCTGGCTTTCTGCAACTTGCTGCACGGCGAGCTTGGCTTGTGCTTGCCCGAGACGCCGAACCAGCGGTCGTGGCGTGCTGCGAGCGCTTCCTGGAAAGCCAGGTCGCGGCCGGTGACCATGACTCCCAGCACGTTGATGAGCCGTTCTTCGAGCGACGTGTCGATGCTGCTGGCGGGCAGGTTGGTCTGCCCCTGGTCGAGCCAGAGCAGTTGCTGGAGCCCGCTGGTCGAGCGATCGCTGCCGAGCAACTCGCGGGTGCGCCGCGACGCTTCCTTGGGCGAATCTTCGAGGAGTTGCCACTGGCCGTTGTGTCGACACTCGAGGCGGGCACCACCTTGCCGCCGGGCCATCACCTTGGTGATGCGATAGAGCAGGCCGCCCGTTTCGAACTCGACGCACAGGCGCGGCGGGCCGGCACCGTTCCAGGGCAGGCTGCTGCGAATCTCCGCCTTGGCGCTGTCGTGGTCGAAATCGAACAGGCAGCCGCGCAGCGCCTTGACGATGCTCGACTTGCCCGTGCGATTGGGCCCGTGCAAGACGACGATGCCGGCGGGCAGATCGTCGAGATCGAGGCGCTCGATGCAGCGCCAGTGATCGATATGAATGCCGCGCAGGATCATGCCTCGATCTCCCGGGCCAGTCGATACATGAGCACGATGCAGCGTTCGGCGCGGCGAGCCGCGCGCGGATCGCCGTTGCCCGCTTCCTGCTGCAACTGATCGAGCACGCGCCGCAACACGCCGTCGCCAGCCAGGGCACGGATCTCATCGTCGGTGGGCCGCACGTGCAGGCGCGTCTCGTCGATCTCGGCGAAGAGATAGCGGCCCTCGAGGATCTGTCGCAGCTCGGCCAGCCGCAACATGCCGTCAGCGTCGAGGATGCCGTCGAGGCGCAGGCGCAGCAGCCTGCATTCGGGCCGCTCGTTGGTGGCCACCGCGGCGATCAGCCGCGACAGGTCTTCGTTCCCGTTGAGCTCGTGCTCCTCCTCGCACCAGCGCAGGTGGCCGACCTCGATGGGCTCGATGCGCGGCACAGCCCCCGGGCGTTCGATGCCAACCAGCAGCACCTCGCCCGTGCCGCCATCGAGAAACTCGTCCCGTGCCCCCGAGTAGGGCTGCCAGCCCGTGCGCTCGATGCTTTCCGGAAACCGCATCGGCTCGGGCACACCGGGATAGGCAATGCGCTCAACCCGATCGGGGCCGGCAAAGATAAACCGGCGATGCCAGTGCCCGAGGGCCAGGTAGTCAAGATGGCGCTCGACCGCGACGCCCGGCGCGATCAGGTGATCGTCTTCGGGCAGGTCGGCCCGCATGTGCAGGCTGCCATGCGCGATGCCGATGCGCAGCACTTGCCGCCCGTTCGGGGAGGGTTCGATCCAGCCCGTAGGATCGCGCAGGGAGGTTTTTGCAAAGAGCGGGCACGGCAACAAGTCGACGCGCGGGCCCGCGGAGACCACTTCCGGTCGAAGGAGCAGGCGAATCTGCCCGGTGTCGCTCTGGTCCCACGGGGGACGATCCCAGACGGCGCCCGCCTGGAACGGATCGTGATTGCCCGGCAGCACGTAGACGGGCACAGCCGCGCTGGCCAGCATCTCGAAGGCTCGCTGCGCCGTCAGCTTGTCGACATTGTTGTCGTCGAAGAGGTCCCCGGCGATGACCAGGAAATCAACCGAGCGTTCGCGGGCCAGGCGGAGGATGTTGTCGAGAGACTGGAAGCGGGCTTCCTGGATCTTGCGGGCCACGTCGGCCGAAAAGCGGGTGACGCGCAGCCCGAGGTGAACGTCGGCGGCATGAAGAAAGGTAACCATGGCAGCCATCCCGGATCAACTTCCGTGTACTTCGGTTCACTCCATGATACCGTGGCGGGCGGGTTTGCCAAGTGGTTTCCGCCAATGAAATGGGGCCACGGGAAGTACCCGTGGCCCCGATGATTGTCAAAGTCTGGCCGTCTTAACGGCGCAGTTCACGGCGGATCTCGTCGAGCTGCTGCTGGAGCAGGTCGAGCTTCTTGATGATGGCCTCGTTGCGGCTGTTATCCGAACGGGGCGGAGGCTGCACGCGGTCGGAACCGCGATCGCTGGGCCCACGATCGCCAGGGCCACGGCCCGGGCCGCGCCCAGGGAAGCCGAACCCACGCGGGGGTTGCGGACGATCGGTCGAACTCGGACGATCACTCGGGCGATCGCCAGGACGCCCAGCCGTACGATCCGTCGAGGGACGTTCGGGAGTGCGCGGAGTCATCGGGCGGTCGGTCGAAGGCCGGCTGAAGCCGAACCCACGGCCCGGGCCACCGAAACCGAACCGAGGCGGTTGCGGACGCTCGGTCGAAGGCCTTTCCGGAGGCTTGGGAGCAGAGGGACGTTCCGGCGGGGTGTTGTCGGAACGGCGGCCGTCACGGCTCGAACCACGGCTCGGGCCGCGGCTCGGTCCACGGTTCCACGGCGACATGCCGCCCCACGGCGAACGCCCCGAGGAACCAAAACCACGCGACCACGGGGTGCGCGAGAAGCTCGAGCCGCCCCACGACGGGCCACGGCCCCAGCCGAAGCCGCCACGCCCGAAGGACGGGCCACGGCTGCTGCGCCCGAAGGACGGGCCACGCCCGAAGGACGGGCCACGGCTGCTGCGCCCGAAGGACGGGCCACGGCTGCTGCGGCCGAAGGACGGGCCGCGGCTGCCCCAACCGAAACCACCGCGACCGAAGGACGGGCCACGCCCGAAGGACGGGCCACGGCTGCTACGGCCGAAGGACGGGCCACGGCTGCTACGGCCAAAGGACGGCCCGCGGCCAAACGACGGACGGCGGCTGCCAAAGCTGAAGCCACGCCCAAACGACGGGCCACGGCTGCCGAAACCAAAACCACGGCCACCGAACGACGGACGGCGCCCGGAGCTCATGCTGCGGCCACGCCCGAAGGACGAACCGCGATGGCACGAGTGGCCACGACCACGTCCGAAGGACGAGCCGAAACCAGGACGACGGCCAAACGAAGGACCACGACCGCGGGTCGACGGACCACGGCCGAAGCTGGGCCGACGGCCAAAGCTCGGGCTGCGCCCGAAACTCGGGCCACGCGACGGCGTGCCACGACCAAAACCGGGACGAGGACCGAACGGCCCGCGACCAAAGGCCGGGCCACGGCCACGGCTCGGCGGCATCGGCGCACGGCGGGCAAACGGGCTCGGGCCACGCGGGCCTGCACCCTTTGCCGACGGCGGTCCCTTGCCCTTCGGCGGCCCCTTGCCCTTCGGCGGACCCTTGCCGTCCTTCTTCACGAAGTAGAGTTCTTCTTCCTCGTCAGCGGCCAGCACCTGCAGCAACTCCACCGATTCGGTGCTGGCTGCCAGGGCTTCGATCTCCGCGTCGAGCGAAGACTGGTTGTTGTTGTTGGGACGGCGGCGGATGTTGATCTCGCCCTTGAATTCGTCGCCCAGCAACTCCTTCAACTTCGACTTCTGCTTGTCGGTCAACACGGCGTTGACCTTGTCGTCGGCCTCCTTGCGCAGCTTTTCTATCTTCGTGCGGGTCTCGTCGTTGCGGCCGCCCTTGAAGAGTTCGCGCATCTGCTCGCCGGACGACTCGCGGATCGTTTCGATCTTCTTCTTCTGTTCGTCGGTGAGGCTGAGGGCCGAAGCCAGATCGGGATCGCTGTAGGCACGCGAGCCGGCGCGCTGCCAGCTGATCTGGTTGAGCCGCTTGAGCTGTTCCGCCTTCAGAATGCCGGCGACGGCCTTCTGATCCTGCTCGGCGAATTCCTTGAACTTCTTGGCCAGTTCTTCGCGGGGCGTGTCCTTGAGGTCCTTGAAGCGGCCCTTGTTCTTCTCGGCCAGGGCCTCGATCTTCTTGATCTGGTCTTCAGTGAGCTTGATTTCTTTCTGCACCGATTCCTGGCCAAGGAGGAAGAGGGAAGAGCCGCCCCCTCCGAAGCCGGGCCCACGGCGTTGCGCCGGCGCCGAGGCCACCAGCACCATCAGCCCGGCGAGTGCCAGTACCTTTCCGAGTTGTTTCATTTGGTTCTCCTGCACACAGTTTTGTAAGAGGCGTACCCGACACGCCGCCGCCCCCAGTTTACCGCCGTGACCATGAAAAGATCATGAGAGATTGGGTTTTGTGGCCGAACGCTCCCCGGTGACCCAAGACCGGGCTTCTCCCCGGAGCCCTTGCCAGGACACCACCCGTGAGGAATACTGGTGTATCCCTTCGTGGGCGTGTCTGCCAATAGGAATCCTTCTCTCGAGGTGACACATGAACAGGCTGCTGGTCAGGACGATGCTGGCGCTGGTGCTGGGCACGCTCTTTGTGGGGATGACGTCGGCTCAGAAGCTTCGCAATATCTTGCCCCCGGCACGGCCCATGCCGCCCCAGGTAAACCCTGTGCCGGTCGTTCCCAATCCCAATCCAGTTCCTCAGCCGGCGGCCAGGAAGAGCGACCGGCAGAAGCTGATCGAGATCGTCGATACCTTGACCGCGACCAATCTCTACCAGACCTATATGACGCTGGGGCTGATCGCCGATGGCCGGGTCAGCAACAGCTACTCCCAAGAAGAAACGCTGGCGATGTTGAAGGCACTGGCCGACACCGTCGATGCGGCCGACAAGCAGCTGAATCGCCTGACCCGCATCACGCTCACCCAGGAAGAACAGGCCCGCTTCACGGAGCTCACGCAGGTTTCGACGCTGCTCAAGCAGCAAGGGGCCGCCCTGGTCAACTACGTGCAGAACAACAACCCACGTGCGCTCGAAGAGTTCCAGCGCATCCGCCTCCGCACGGGCGAACGGGTCGCCACCCTGCTCCGCTAGCCGTTCAGTTCGTCTCAGGTGGCCTTGTAGTAGCGAAGCAGTTCTTCGCCGAGGGCCACGTCCGTGGAGGCGCGGCCCCCTTCGTAGAGCGTGTAGCGGTCGTAGCCCGACTCGCGCAGCAGCTTGAAGTGCTCGCGATAGGGATATTTGC
>JBFWSD010000480.1:0-5745 GCA_050248575.1 Gemmataceae bacterium | reverse complement strand
CGGATGGTGATCGCGGCCGTAATTCTTTTCGGTGAGCGTGCCCTGGCTATAGACGGTGCGGCCGAACTCGCCGCCCCAGACGACGAGCGTGTCGTCGAGCATACCGCGCTGCTTGAGGTCCTTGATGAGGCCAGCACTGGCCTGGTCGGCATAAGGGGCCAGCTTGCTGTTGTTGCCGGGCAGCCCGCCGTGATGATCCCAGCCCCGCAGGAAGACCTGCGTGAAGCGAACGCCGCGCTCGGCCAGCCGCCGCGCCAGCAGGCAGTTGTACGCAAACGTGCCGGGCTCTTTCGCTTCCTTGCCATAGAGATCGAGCACGTGCTGCGGTTCCTTGGAGATGTCGGTCAGGTCGGGCACCGACGTCTGCATGCGGAAGGCCATCTCGTATTGCTCGATGCGCGAAGCGATCTCGGGATCGCCCTTGGCTTCGAGATGTTTCTGGTTGAGGGCCGCCAGCCCGTCCAGCATGCGGCGGCGCGTCTCGGCATCCACACCGGCCGGGTTCGACAGATAAAGGACGGGATCGCCCACCGAACGCAGGGCCACGCCCTGGTGCCGCGTGGGCAGGAATCCGGAGCCCCACAAGCGCGAGAAGAGAGCCTGGGCCTGGGCCCCGGAAGGAAGCCGCGAATGCAACACCACGAAAGCGGGCAGATCGCGGTTCGGGCTGCCGATGCCGTAAGAGAGCCACGCGCCCATGCTGGGGCGGCCCGGGATCTCGCTGCCGGTCTGGATGAAGGTGATGGCCGGATCGTGGTTGATCGCCTCGGTGTGTACGGTCTTGACGATGGCGAGGTCGTCGATGATGGAGGCAGTTTGCGGCAGAAGCTCGCTCAGCCACGCACCAGATTTGCCGTGCTGAGCGAACTTGAAGATCGACGGCGCCACGGGCAGGCGTTTCTGCCCGGAGGTCATGGTGGTGATGCGCTGCCCTTTGCGGACCGAGTCGGGCAGGTCCTTGTCGAAGTACTCCTTCAGCTTGGGCTTGTAGTCGTAGAGGTCGAGCTGCGAGGGGGCATCGGCCATGAACAGCCAGATGATCCGCTTGGCCTTGGCCGGATGATGGAGGGCGGGCAGAACGCCCAGCGTGCCCTTCGTGGCGGGCGCGGGGGCGGCGAACAGCCCGGGATTCAAGAGCGAGGCCAGTGCCGTCGAGCCCAGCCCGAGCGAGCAGGTCTCAAGGAAATATCGGCGCGTCTGCAACTTCATCATCTCGTGGCGCGGGTCCATCAAAGTATCCTTTCTTGGGAGCTGTCAGCTTTCAGCTCGATTCTTCTGCGTTATTCCTTCGTGATCGTTTCATCCAGGTTCAGGATCAGGTTGGCCACCATGGTGTAGGCGGCGTGGTCGATCGGATCGAGAGCCGCATTTCGCTTGGTTTCGCCGATGCTCAGCAGCTTTTCGGCGGCGGGCTTGTTGGCCTCGTAGTGCTTGTGGTGCAGCTCGTACTGGAGCAGCAACACCTTGAGTTCGGCCTCGCTGGGCTGGCGGGCGGTGGCCAGCTTAAATCCGGAGCTCAGCCGTTCCGCGGGGGTCTTGCCCGCCGCGATCATGCGTTCGGCCAGCATGCGGGAGGCTTCCACGTACTGGGTGTCGTTCATGAGGGCCAAGGCCTGGAGGGGCGTGTTGGTACGCGCCCGCCGGGCCACACACGTCTCCCGCGAAGGAGCGTCGAAAGCCATCAACGACGGCGGCGGCGCAGTCCGCTTCCAGAACGTGTACAGGCTGCGGCGATAAAGGTCTTCGCCCTTGTCGCGCTTGTAGTCGCGCGTGTTGCTGCCGTTGAAGCCGATCGCCTCCCAGATGCCCTCGGGCTGGTAAGGCTTCACGCTCCGCCCGCCGATTTCCTCGACGAGCAGCCCGGCGGTATAGAGGGCCGCATCACGCACCACCTCGGCATCGAGACGGAAGCGCGGGCCACGCGCCAGCAAGACATTGTCCGGATCGCGTTTGACCAGCTCGGGCGTGACCACCGACGACTGCCGATAGGCCGCCGACGTGACGATCAGGCGCTGCAACTTCTTGATGTTCCAACCGCTCTCGATGAACTCGACCGCCAGCCAATCGAGCAGATCGGGATGCGAGGGCCATTCCCCCTGGATGCCAAAATCTTCGGAGGTCTTGACCAGGCCCAGTCCGAAATACTGTTGCCAGTAGCGATTGACCGCCACGCGGGACGTGAGCGGATGATTCGGATCGATCAGCCAGCGAGCTAGCCCGAGCCGATTCACCGGGGCCTCCTTGGGCAGCGGCGGAAACACTTCGGGCACGTTCCGTTCGACCTTGTCCCCCTTCTTGTCGTATTGCCCGCGGATGAGCAGGTGCGTCTCGCGCGGGTTGGGCAGCTCGGCCATCACCATGGTCAGCGGGATGGAATTATCGAGATCTTTCTTCTGCTTTTCCAGCAGCTCGATTTCCTTCTGCAAAGGTGCGAACACCGGCTTGGTCTTCGGATAAACGTTGACCAGGAAATAGTCGAGGATCTGCTTCTTCTGCTGATCGTTGCGCTTGTCGGGGGCGACCTTGATGGCATTGCGAACGTCGCCCGGGACGGTCGACTTGGTCTGCGCCTTTTCGAACTTTTCCCAGGCGGCGAGCGATTCGAAGCCGCCGCCGTCTTGCGGATTGCGGGTGACGATGCCGGCCTTGTCCCAGTGCGCGGTGCCGCCGTGCTGGGTGAAGGCCCAGCCATTGATGAGGGCGCCGGGGGCCAGACCGACCTTGGCGGCTTCGACTTCGAGGCGGACCCACTTGCCCGTCTCGGGAAGCTGCCCGGCGGCGAAGCGGCTCGGGCTGCCCGCTGTGCCCCACGGGATCACATCCTTGCCCCAGGTGGCCCGGTGTTCCCAGGTGCCGTCGTTGAACTGAAGCATGACCTCGGCGGGCGGATTCTTGGGATCGAGGAATACGTGAGCAAAGAGCTTGTCTCCTGCCCCCACTTTGAGCGGCTTCTTGGCGCCGGTGAAGAAGTGCTGCGTGATGCCCTCGGCGGAGCGGACCATCGAGGTCTTGCCGCTCAGCACCGGGGCCGGCGCCGCCACGAAGTTCCAGTCGCCATGCCGCTGCACGCCGGCGGGCGTGTCATCATCGATCCAGACGAACTCGCGCGGCTCGCCGTTCGATGGCGGCACGCTGGCCGGTTCGGCATAGGTGGTCTGGGCCAGCGTGTCGGTGATCTTCTGCCTGGCCAACTTGATCTGCTCTTCAATGGCCTTGGCCTGCTTTTCTTGCTCGGGGCTGGGCAGCCGCAAGATCGGCGGCGGAGCCAGGGTGTTGCCGTCCATGGCGGAATCGGCAGCCGAGTTGAAGAAGGCAAACAGTTGATAGAACTCTTTCTGCCCGATCGGGTCGAACTTGTGATCGTGACAGACAGCGCAGCCGAGGGTCAGGCCCATGAACACGGTGCCCATGGTCTCGGTGCGGTCGACCGCGTAGCGGACCAGCACTTCTTCGCTGATGGAGCCGCCCTCATTGGTGGTGACGTTGCAGCGATTGAAGCCTGTGGCGATGCGCTGATCCACGGTGGCGTTGGGCAAGAGGTCGCCCGCGAGTTGTTCGACCGCGAACTCGCTAAAGGGCTTGTTCTCGTTGTAGGCACGGATGACCCACTCGCGATACTTCCACAGCGCACGTTCGTTATCGAAGTGCAGCCCGTGCGTGTCGCCATAGCGGGCCAGGTCGAGCCAGTAGCGGGCCATGTGCTCGCCGAAGCGCTTCGAGGCCAGCAGCCGATCGACCATCTTTTCGTACGCGTCGGGCGCAGTGTCCTTCAAGAATGCGTCGACCTCGGCGGGCGTGGGGGGCAGCCCGGTCAGATCGAGAGTGGCCCGGCGGATCAGGGTGATCTTGTCGGCCTCGGCGCTCGGCTTGAGCCCTTCGGCTTCGAGGCGGGCCAGCACGAAGCGATCGATGGGATTACGCACCCACGCACTGTTCTTCACCGCGGGCAAGGCGGGCCGTTCCGGCTTGATGAACGCCCAGTGCCCTTGATACTCGGCCCCCTGCTCGATCCAGCGCTTGATGAGCTCGCGCTGCTTGACCGTCAGGTGCTTGTCGGTTTCGGGGGGCGGCATCACCTTCTTGGGATCAGCGGTGATGATACGCTGGAAGAGCATACTATCGTCGGCCTTGCCCGGGAGGACGGCGGCCGGCTTGCGTTTACGGGGCTCGAGGGCCCCTTCGCGCGTATCGAGCCGGAGACCCGAGGTGCGCGCCCTGGCATCCGGACCATGGCAGCGGAAGCAGTTATCGGCCAGGATGGGCCGAATGTCCCGATTGAACGAGACCTTCTCCTCGGCTTCCGCCGGAGTGGAGGTCAGCCCGGCCAGCGCCAGACCTGCACCGAGAATCACGGCCCTCGTCAGGAACATCCTCCGGGGACTCACGTCCCCGGCTCGCCAAGATCGCGCGTTCATGCAGGCCAACCTTTGCCGGCAGGATTCTTGCTTCATGGTGTGCTTGTTTGGCTCGAACAGATGGAGACGCCAGGCGAGCTGTGCCACACAGTCCCGCCGGTCCCTCGTCTAAGGGTAGGCTGGGAAAAATACGATCCGGCTCGCGAAAAGGTTCGCAAGACCAGATCACCCCCACCCACGATTGTAGCGGGCGCAGGGGGGGCCTTGGCAAGAGAATTTCAGGCAAGTTGCCCGGCCGAGCCTGCGGCACACTGGCACAACCACCCCAATCACCTCCGCGACGTGCCCGAACTCATACAACGGTGTGTGCCAGGCATCGCAACTCTAAGGTGCCCCATGGAAGCACCAGCGAACGAAGAACGCTTGCTCGCTGTGCGGCCCGACCGAGAGGGAGATTTCCTGTTCGGAGCCGAGCTCGCGCACGTCTTGCGCGGGCGGCTCGTCTTGCTCTGCTTGATCATTCTTGCCACCGCGGCGATCGAACTGGTCTTCATCCAGTTGCAGGCCGACCGCTTCGACTGGGCCATGACCGACCGCAATCTGGCCCTGACCGTGCTGACACTGTACTTGCTGCCGCTCGGGTTGTTATGGCGCCGCCGCGATTTATCCCTCCACACGCTGCGACTGGTGGAAACGGCGATCTTCATGGGCGCCGCGGCCTTCCTCGGCATCGGCGAATACCTGTGGTATCGTTCGGGCTGGCTTGAAGTCATTGCCCAGCCGGGCCAGGAAGCGAACTTCATGGAAGTGCTGGGCGATAGCTTGAGCTTGCCCTGGTTCGCGTTGATCGTCTTTTACGGTGTCTGCATTCCGAGCACAGGGCGGCAGTGTGCGCGCGTGGTGGCGGCCCTCGACCTCGCGGCCGTCGCACTGTTCCTGGCGATCTACGATGTGGACGACCCGCTGGCCCCGATGATGTCGCAGACGTTGCCCATCAAATTGTTCTTCTGGTTGTCGCTGGCCTCGGCCGTGGCCGTTTATGGTTCACAGAAACTGAGCGAATTGCGCCGCGAAGCCTTCGAGGCGCGGCGACTCGGGCAGTACACACTCAAGGAACTGCTTGGCAAGGGGGGCATGGGCGAGGTCTACCTCGCCGAGCACAAGTTGTTGAAGCGGCCCTGCGCGCTCAAGCTGATCCGCACCGAGAGTGCCGGGCACGCGCGCGTCCTGGATCGCTTCGAGCGCGAAGTGCAGGCCACCGCGGCACTCACCCATCCCAATGTCGTGGAGATCTACGATTACGGGCATGCCGACGACGGCACGTTCTACTATGTGATGGATCTGCTCCGCGGCATGAACCTGGCCGAATTGGTGGAAAAGCACGGGCCAT
>JBFWSD010000479.1:0-5756 GCA_050248575.1 Gemmataceae bacterium | reverse complement strand
CATGGCGAGGAGCTCGGTGCCGCGGCCGGCGGGCCATTCGATCTTGAGGAGAGTGCCCGATTCGAAGCGTCGGCCCGCCAGGAGCTTGAGTCCGCCGCAACTTATGTCTTCGATCTGGCTGGGCCAGGCGCGATCGAGAATGTTGCTCACGGTGCGGCACGAGACTTCGCATTCGGTGGGTTGTCTCACGCCGGCGCGCCGTTCTGGCTTCGCGGGGAACGGTATGTGCGCAGCTTTGCGTGCGGAGGGCATATCCGTCCTCACGGTGCATCATGCGGTGATTGCGAATCGCGGAGTGGGGCACCCCGCAGCGAGTCGTAACAGGGGCGATTCTAGGAAGTGAATACAGGATTGTCAATGTGCACTCAGATTTACCCTAGGTCGCCGTGACCGGATCGGACTCGGAGCGACTGGCCCACACTTCGAGCGCGGGCCACTTGCTCGCCAGCCGTTCGGCAAGGTCCACCACGCCACAACGTTCCGTGGCGTAATGGCCAGGGAGAAGAAGGGCGACTCCTGCCGCCTGGGCGGCCAGGTAGTCGTGAAAGCGGGCTTCCCCCGTGAGCAGCACATCGGCCCGCGTTTTCACGGCCTGGGTAAGGAACGAGCCGCCCGCACCGCACACGATGGCGACTCGCTCGACACGGCGTTCCGGAGCGCCGACCAGATCGACCCGCGTCGCGGGCAAATTTGATTTCAGACGCTCGCCCAGCGCGTGCAACGTCATCGGCGTGGTGAGGGTGCCGACGCGGCCTTCCCCTTCCTTGCCCGTGGAGGCACGTAGAGGGTAAACATCGAAGGCGGGCTCCTCGTAGGAATGCGCCGACTTCATGGCCCGCACGGCCCGTTCGACTTGCTCTGCCGGGCAGACCACTTCGAGCCGCCATTCGCTGACCTCTTCGCGGCGGCCCTTCTGACCGACGACGGGGTTGGCGGCATCCGAGCCGAAGAAGGTGCCCGTGCCCGCCAGGCGGAAACTGCACTCGCCGTATTCGCCGATGCGGCCCGCGCCCGCGGCAAACAACGCATCGGAAACCTTGGCGAGATCGCCATCGGGCACGAAGACGACGATCTTGCATTGCCCCTTTGCCTCGCGAGGCGCGAGCGGCGTGACTTCGGTCAGCTCGAGTTTGCGGGCCAGCAGATCGTTGATGCCCCCCGGCGCGTTGTCGAGGGCCGTGTGCGGGCTATAGACGGCCACACTCGCATGCAAGAGCGCGAGCAGCATGCGGCCCTCGGGAGTGGCGCCGGTCAGTTTCTGCACCGGGCGAAAGAGCACGGGATGATGGCTGACGATGAGATTCGCGCCGGCTTCGACCGCTTCGGCGGCACTTTCCGGCGTGACGGTCAGGCAGGTCATCACCTTGTGGACCGGCGCGTCGGCGTGGCCGAGCAGCAGCCCGACATTGTCCCAGTCGGCGGCCAGCTCGAGGGGGGCCAGTTGTTGCAAGTATTCGATGACGTTGGCAACGGTGTGCATCAGTGGTCGATTCGCTTCACGATGGCCATGTAGCAGTACTCGGGCTTCATCCAGTCGCGCCAGCTGCCGCTCAGGGGGGTCTCCTTGACCAACTTCAGTTGCGGAGGCAGTACCAGTCGCAGCCCTTCCAGCGAATGCCGGTGCGTGAACAGGATCACCGTGCGGGGCTGGTCGAGCAGATCCTGGATCAGCGTCGGCGTCTCCTTGCTACGATAGCTGCGGAAGTCGTCGCGGCCCAGGTAAAACGCGACTGAATCGCAGTGCCGCGGGTAGCAGATGACGGGCTTGTCCTTGCAGTAGGTCGCGACTTCGTCGGCCCGCCCCATCGGCGAGCGGAACTCGGCATAGTAAGGCACTACCACGTAGTGTGCGCAGGCCAGCAAGCCAAACGCAGCCCCGCCGGTGGCGATCGTCCAGCGCGACTGCCGCCAGCGGCTGACCGACACATAATGGCCGAGTGCCAGGGCCAGCGGCGGAAACGCGGGCATGATGTAGGTAGGCAGCTTGCAGCCCGATAGCGAGAAGAAGAAGACGCACCAGCCGCCCGCGAGCAGGAAATAGCCCAGTTCCGGGCAGCGCAGCTTCGCGATCGCTTCGTCGCCCGACAGCAAGAAGCGCACAAACGGGATCAGCAACAGCGTGGCGGGCAGGAGTCCGCCCAGCAGCACCGGGCCATAGAACCAGATCGGCCGCTCATGATCGAAGGGATCGAGAAAGCGCTGCAGGTTGTGCTTGATGAGGAATTCGCTGACGAAATCGGGCATGCGCAGCGAGATGGCCACGTACCAGGGGAGCACGACCAGGGCCGCCATCATCAGGAAGGCAGCCCAGCGTTTCCAGGTGATGGCGCAGCCCGTCTTGTGCAGATAACGTTGCAGCACGAGAGGCGGCACGAGCAGCACGAGTGCGATCGGTCCCTTGGTGAGGATGCCGAGGCCGCAGGCGACGGCGGCAACGCTCCACCACGACCAGCGAAAGACGGCGCCGCGTATGGCCTCGAAGGCGGCCAGGAGCGAAACAGTCATGCACAGGGTGAGCACGCCATCGAGCAGGAGCAAGCGGCCCATGCCGAGGAAGCCAGGCGCCAGCCCGAGGGCGAGCGCGCCCCAGAAGGCAGCTCGCTCCCCCAGACTACGGCGGCCCAGTCCATAAGTCGTCAGGATGGTCGCATGCAGGGCCAGGGCGGGCACCAGCCGCGCTGCCCAGTCGAAGGCGCCGAAACAGCCGAAGCTCAGCATCACCAGCCAGTAGAAGAGCGGCGGCTTCTCGAGATAGGGCTCCCCCTGCAGATAGGGCACGATCCAGTCGCCGCGTTCGAGCATCTCGCGTGGGATCTCGGCGTAGCGGCCCTCGTCGGGCTCGAAAAGATGGAAAGAGAGACAGGGATAGAGAAGCAGCCCGGGCAGGATGAGCAAGAGTAATAGCGCGGTCAGCGATGCACGCCGCTCGGTGTGCGGCTGCCCGGGAAAGAGCACGCGCGACCACAGATAAGACAGCCAGGGCACGAGAGCATAGGCGGACTGGTGCGACCGGGACGTGTGTACTGGGGTCATGGCCTCCTCTCCATGCCGCAGGGGTCAGGAGAGGGGATGATGCCAGAGGGGAGGCGACGGGTCAATCAGAGTTGCGCGACGAGAAACGCCGGCAGCACCGTCCGTTTGGCCCGCGGGAGGCAAGTGATGACGCTCCACCAGATCGTTGACCTGTATCGGGGAAACTTCGAGGCCATTCGCAGCCTGGCGGCCAATCCCTGGTCGCTGGTCGTCGGTGTGTTGCTGGTGCTGACCGCCGCCGTAGCCCGCCATCACGAGACGCGCGATCTGCGTCGCGAATGGTGGAGGCTGCTGGCCCCGTTCCTTGCCTCGACCATCGCAGCGCTCGGGCTGTCGCTGCTTGTCGGGCTGGTCAGTGGCACGAGCATCCTCGAACTGGTGCCTGCGCTGCTGGGATTGTTCTGGCTCACCGCACCCCTGGCGTGGCTGTACGGTTTGCCTTACGAGCGACTGGCTTCGCCGCCGATCGCTGCCAGGGTGCGTCGCGCTGCCTTTGCCCTCGTGGCTGCCCTGCGCGTCGCGCTGGCGGCCACGTTCCTCAGCGTGCTGCTTGGCTATTCCTGGTGGGCCAGTCTGCTTCTTGTGTTTGGCTTCGCGACGCCGGCCTTCCTGCTCGTGATGTCGCTGGCCATCGGGCTGCTGGGGGGCGAGCACAAGCCGCGACAAGCTGACAGGCGGGCAGCGCCGATGCGCTCGACCGCAACGGATGTAGGCGAGGCCGGGCGGCGCGTCGTCGATGCCATGGGTGGCGTCATGGTCGTGCCCGCCCACGATCGGGTCTGGCCGCCCCCGCGTCCGCCAGAACCTGAAGACGAAGAATCGGATGCCGCCCTGTCGCTCGGTTGCCTGAGCGTGATGACGTTGCTGGCGGCGTGTTTGCTCTTGCCCCAGCTCGTGGGAACGCCGATCCTCACAAGCGGGCCTGGCTTTCCGGCCGGCAATGTGCCCGCGTTCGATGTCTGGGCCGCGCTGGCATTGGCACTGGCATTCTGGGGCGGTTGCCTGCTGCGGCATCAGCCCGCACAATGTCGCCGCACTCTCTTCAGCCAACGCTTGCAGAGTGATGACGAACTTGACGCCGTCCTGCGTGACCTGGCGGCAACGCCGCGCGCGGAGTTGCCCGCGGGCTGGGATCCGGCGACGGCCGTCGCGGACCGTCGTTTGCTGGCGGCGGCCAGTCAGGCCGTGCATCTGCCCGTGGGCTGCTGGGTGCGCAGCTGCTTCCTTGACCGATTTGGGCAGGAGTTGCCTGCCTGGCTCGATTCGTTGGATATCTACCTGCACCAGCAAGATCGAATGACGGAAGAACAGCTCGAGGAATTGAGAACCGTGACAACGATCATGCTACACGTGCCCGAAGGGCGCGCGCTGGTGGCTCCTTACCAGGATTACTTGACGGAGTTGATTGCCCACACGAGCGAGCGCGATCCCGCCCGGGCCGAATTGCTGCGCGATCTGGCGGCGCTGTCCTTGAAGCGAGGTGAGACGCGCGGTTGAAGGTCGGTTCAGGGCGCCACGGGCGTCGGGCAGCTGCCCTCCTGCTGACTGCCCGGCGCTGTGCTCTCTCGCATGGTTGCCATCTCGCGCTGCAGCGGAAACGGCGGCGATTCAGGAATGTGTGGTGGTTCGCATTGAATGAGTTGGGATGATGGCGTCGGCAAGGTCATGCCTGCGTGCCAATTCGCCAGCTCCAGTAACCCGCACATCAGCAGCTGGCATCCCGAGGCCAGCAATGGCGCCATCAGCATATTCAATTTCTCGCAATCACAGTCCGGGTACCACGGGCGCCGGCGGCGCGGCGGGCAGCTGGCCGCCCGCTTGCTGCGCGGCATTCTGCTGCTCTTGCATGGTCGCCATTTCACGCGTCAGCGGGAAGGGCGGCGATTCGGGGAAGAACTGCGGATCGTGTTCGAGATAGTGCGGCGACGGCAAGGTCATGCCGGCCACCCAGGTCTGGCAACCCACGCTGCCCAGGAACCCTGCGAGCAACACCAGCTTGCAGCCCAGTCGCCCCAACCGCGCCGTCATCATGACTTCTCTCCCTTGCCCGCTCGCGCCGATGCCACCAAGCTGGCATCGAACTTGATCTCTCTTCTTTTTCATCGGCAGGCGGGCTGTCAAAATTTATTGGCTTTGCCGGTTGTTTCGAACATAATCGGCTTCGTTGCCTCCGTGGAGCGCGGCAGGCTCACTTTCTTCTCAAGGAGGGATCCAGCGTGTCGATGGCTTTGCCTCTCAACCGGCAGTGTTGCGAACCTGAGCTGCCGTTGATCTTGCAGTGGAGCGATCCCGACCAGCCGGTGCCGGTGCGGGCCATGCGCGCGCCCAAGGCCGCGTTGACCGCGGGCATGGAAGTTCCTCCCTGGCTCTATACCGGCGAGCCCGGGCAGCCCTTCACGTTCTGCCAGCACGTGCAGCGCCTGTGCGAGGACGTGGCTGCTTGCTGCGAAGAATTTCGCCACCTCGACGTCTCCAAGCTCCTCTTCGCCGTGACCCAGGCGCGCAGCTATCGCGTGTATGGCTTGCAAGCGCGCGTGACGCCGATGCGCTTTCGCCGCGGCGCCCTGACGCGGCGCCGCCGTGGCGTGATGTATCAGGTCCAGCGCTATTTCGTGGCCAGCCGCGAGATCTACTACGTGGTCACCTTCTGCTTGCCGCGCTTTCTCGAACTGAGCTTCGACGAGAAGTTCGTGACCCTGTTCCACGAGCTTTATCACATCAGC
>JBFWSD010000478.1:0-5757 GCA_050248575.1 Gemmataceae bacterium | reverse complement strand
CGGTGCTCTTGCCGCATCCGGACGGGCCAATGAAAGCCGTGATCGCGTTCTTCTTGATCGCCAGGCTGGTGTCGCGCACCGCCTTGAACTTCCCGTAATACAGTGCCTTCAACTTGACATCGACGATGGTGTCGTGGCCATTGCCGCTGGCAGATCCATTGGGGGCCGTGGCGGCTAATTGTTCCGGGCTACTCATGAATCGGTTCCTATTTGTTGTGGGCGCGGCTCAGATAAACCTGGGCAGCAATGTTGAGACCCAGCACGATCAAGACGAGCACCAGCGAAGCAGCCCAGGCAATCTCGATCTGGTTCGGGTAGGGCTGTCCCGAGAAGTCATAGATCAGTACGGCCAGCGAGGCGGACGGTTCGTGCAGGCGACGGAGCCAGTAATCACTGAACAGGGCAGTGAAGAGCAGCGGGGCCGTTTCGCCCGCCGCCCGCGCCACTGCCAGCATCACTCCCGTGAGGATCCCGGGCCGGGCCGTCGGCAGGACGACCCAGAGCACCGCCTGGCTTGGCGTGCAGCCCATGCCGATCGCCGCTTCACGCAGACGTTGCGGCACCATGTGCACCGCGTCCTCGGCAGTCAAGATGATCGTCGGCAACATCAGGATCGACAGGGCTACGCCCCCGGCCAGCGCCGAAAAGGTGCCCATCGTCTTCACGATCAGAGCGTAGATGAAGACGCCGGCAATCACCGAGGGCAGTCCGGTCAGGACTTTTGCGGCAAAGCGGACCACGGTGGCCGTGCGCGTGCTGGCACCGAACTCGGCCAGATAGACGCCCCCAAAGATGCCGATCGGCACACTGATGAGCGCGGCAATTCCGACCATGACGAAGGTGCCCAGCAAGGCATTGCCGATGCCGCCGCCAATCATGCCCGCGGCCGGTGGAAGTTCGGTGAAGAGCCCGATGCTCAGCCTTTCCGCACCGCGCCAGATCAACATGAAGATCACGGAGAACAGCGGCACAAGGGCGAGCAAGGTGAGGCCACCGGCCAACCAGGACATGACCAGGTTGAACAGCGTGCGCGGCTCGCGCAGGCGCCGTTCCAATTCTGGCAAGTTGATTTCGGAGGTCGTGCTGCCGGCACTCATGTCAGCGGCTTCCTCTCATGTCCACGGCGGTGCGCATGATGATCCACGTGCCTACAATGTTGACCGCCAGCGTGATGGCGAGCAGCACGAGCGCTGCATACATCAAGGCATCAATCTCAATCCGCGAGGCTTCCGGGAACTTGTTGGCGAGCAAGGCGGCCAGCGTGTTGCCCGGCGCGAACAGCGACCAGGAGATGTTGCTGGAGTTCCCCACGAGCATCGCCAAGGCCATCGTCTCGCCGAGAGCGCGGCCAAAGCCAAGCACCACGGAGCCGAAGATGCCGCGCGAAGCCGTGGGCAGGATCACCGCCAGGATCGTCTCCCACTTGGTGGCCCCCAGGCCAAAGGCGGCTTCACGCAGCTTGTGCGGTACGGCGGCGATGGCGTCCCGCGAAATCGTCGTGATTGTCGGCAGCACCATGATCGACAGCACCAGCGCGGCGGGCAACATACCCGGTCCGCTCAGACGGGTGCCGAACAACGGGATTTCCCCAAGATGTTCGTTCAGCCAGTTGCAGGCGGGGCGAATGAACGGGATGACCACGAAGATGCCCCAGAGCCCGTAAACCACGCTGGGGATGGCCGCCAGCAGTTCGATGACGTGTTTCAGCCCGACTTCCACTGGCGGGGGCAAGAAGTCTTGGGTGAGAAAAATGGCCACGGCCACACCGAGAATGGTTGCAATCCCCACTCCCAGCACCGAGCTATAGAGAGTACCCAGGATTTCTGGCAGGATGCCAAACGTCTGCTTTCCCGCGTCCCACTTGCTACTGGTAAGGAACTCGACTCCCTGGGTCTGCATGGCGGGCAGAGCTTGCCTGCCCAGTTCCCAGAGGATGATGAGCACCAGCAGAATCGTTACCCAGGCGAAGGCAAAGCAAAGACCGCGGAACAGACGGTCGCCCAGGATCTCATCACTGCCCGGTGGCCGAGAAATCGATTCATGGTCCGGTTCAGACCCGCTCGCCGTGTCCACGCTCATTCCAGCTCATTTCCATCAAGGTTTGATACTCTCGACAGCTTGCAGCACTTCGACCGCCACGTCTGACGGCAAGGGGATATAGCCCAGTTCGGCACTGAATTTCTGGCCGTCGGTCAGGCAGTAGCGCAGCACCTTCTTGAGAGCCTCGGCCTTCTCCTTCTTGTCGCCGTAGTCTTTCCAGCACAAGATCCAGGTATAGGTGACGATGGGATAAGCGTTTTCCCCTTGCGGATCGGTGATCCACAATCTGAGGTCAGCGGGCAGCTTCAAACCGCTGAGGGCGGCTTGCGCGGTCTCCAGGCTGGCGATGACATAGCGGCCCGCCTTGTTTTCCAGCGTGGCCACGGGCATGTTTAAAAGCTCGGCGTAGCCAAACTCGAGATAGCCGATGGACCCGGGCGTTTGATCGATGAGCGCCGCCACTCCGGCGTTTCCCTTGCCGCCAATGAACGACACGGGCCAGCCTACCGACTTGCCCGGCTTGCCAACGGCCTGCTCGAACCTGCCGTTGGAAATCGCTGCCAGGTGGTTGGTGAAGACAAAGGTAGTACCGCTGCTGTCGGCGCGGCGAACTACGGTGATTGGCAGTTCCGGCAAGGACACGCCTGGATTGAGGGCCACAATGGCCGGATCGTTCCAGACAATGATGTTGCCGACGAAAATGTCGGCATAGACTTGGCGTGAAAGTTTCAACCCCGTGGGCACACCAGGGACGTTATAGCAGATGATGACGCTGCCCGCGGTGACCGGCAGCATCAGGACGCCGCCGCGGCCTGGGTTGGCCTGCATGGCTGTGGCGATATCCTTGTCAGACATGGCGGCATCGCTGGCGCCAAAATCAACCAGATCGGATGAGAACTGGCGAATGCCTGCGCCGCTGCCGATTGCCTGATAGTTGACCCGAATTTCCGGATGCTTGAGGTAGTACTCGAGAAACCAGCGTTTGTACACAGGGGCTGGAAAGGTTGCACCCGCCCCCTGCAAATCGGTTGTATCGAAACTACTGCAAGAAATGGAGGTGGTGCAGCCGAGAACGAGCAATCCGAAGATAAGCCACTGTCGCATCGTCAGGTCCACTCAGCGCACGTTCAGCGAGGCACCCTGCTGGATGTTCGGTGGTAATCTGGCAAGATAGGGAGTATTAAATGTGAGGAAACAATGAAGAACTGATGAAAGAGGCGGCCCCTCTCGGCTTGGAGATTGTTATTGGCTGTGCAGTGTGAAGTTACGCTCCGCGATCATGCGAAGTGGAGAGGAATTGAGAACACTGCGCTGTAAGGAAATGCGACGACCGCTCACGCGGTCGTCGCAGCAAATGCTCAGTATCAGTCCATATTTACTTTGGCGCCGAAATTCTTTTTCTCCGCACTGACGAAGTAGGTGCTGCAGCCCGCATCAATCAGATCAGGGCTCAAGCAGGGCCGCTCCATGTTGAACTTGGCGATGTTGATGATCTGATCGAGGAGGTCGCGCGGGTGGCAACTGCGCATGGGGCGGTTGAGCGGCTTGTACCACTTTTCGAGAAGGTAATCGATCGACCGATCGTTGAACTCGACGCGCTTGCCACGGCAGACGAGTTGCCAGATCCGCCTCCACTCAGCCTCGGCTGGATCCTTGATCTCGATCTTGAACTTGATGCGGCGCAGAAACGCCTCATCGGCCAGCTGGTTTGGATCGAGGTTGGTCGAGAAGATCAGCAGCACTTCAAAGGGGATCTCGAACTTGTTGCCCTTCACGGTGGTCATGTAGTCGTAACGCTTCTCGAGGGGCACGATCCAGCGATTGAGCAGGTCCTGCGGGCGAACGAGTTGCCGGCCGAAGTCGTCGATCATGAAGATGCCGCCGTTGGCCTTCATGTGCACAGGCGCCTCATAGAAACGGGCGTCGGCGTTGTACTTGAGGTCGAGCATGGCCAGGTTGAGCTCGCCGCCGACCACGATGGTGGGCCGCTTGATCTTGACGAAACGCTGGTCGAAGCGCGTGCGGCGGAGCAGCATCGGCCCGGAATCGGCCGAATCACTCGAATCCGAGATTTCGTGCACCACCGGGTCGTAGAGCTTGATGATGGTGCCGTCGACGTCGATGGCATAAGGAATGTAGAGGTCGTCGCCGAGCAAGCGGGTGATGCGCTCGGCCACGCTGGTCTTGCCGTTGCCGGGAAAGCCGAACAGGAAGATGGAACTGGCGGCGTTGACGGCCGGCCCGATCTCGCCGAAGACCTGATCGGTGATAATCAGGTCGGAAAAGGCCTGGGCGATGTTGTGTCGCGTAACGGTCACGCCCTTGATCGACTGGGCCAGCACGCCTTCGACGTAGTCGGCAAAGGGCACAGGCGCCGGGCCGATATACTCGGTCTTCTTGAGCGCTTCCTCGATGGCCGCCGTTCCGCGCGGCGGTTTGATCTCGTATTCCATGCCCGAATCGCCGATGTTGCCCGCACGCTGGCCGGCAATGTCGATCAGCGTCTGCTTGCGCATCAAGTTGAGAACGTTCGACAAGACGGAAGCCGGCAGCTTCAGCACGTCGGCAAACTCGCCCGAGGTCATCCGCCCCTTGTTGTAGAGCGTCCGCAGGATCAGGTCGACGATGAACTGGTTCGACAGCCCGATCTCTTCCAGGTTGGTCGGCTCGCGCGGGATGAACTCATTCTTGGCAATCGACGGAGTAACTTCTTCGGGTGCGGGATCGCCAATCAGGCCGGTGCCGTCGTGGCGCCCTCCCGTTTCGTTCATGATCGTCTGCAACTGTTCCATGTGCAGACTGAGATGGCGAAAGGCCTCTCCGTCATTGGCCGCCTTGGCTTTCTGCAACCCTTCCTGGAGGGCATGGGCAACCACGTATTTGATGCCATTGCGATAGATGTGATGCAGGTATTCGCCGGGCCGCACGAAGCAATCGGGGGACGGATTCTTCTGATCCATCATCTGCTGGTAGGAGGCGGAATCCATGAGGAAGCGCATCGGTTCCCTTTCCAAAGCTGAGGTGTCCCGATACCGAAGAACCACCAGCGGCATCGGAAATAGAGGCTGTCGAAGAGTAGAACGTGGAATGATCGGCGGCAACCGAAAACGAGGCACAGCCCGGGGGAATGCCGCAGCGCGGGCGGTGAAAGGCCCTTTCGCGTGCCAAGGGGTCTATGACGCCGACACAGAGTCTGTCGACATTAGTCGAAACTCTCACTCATCTTGCAACGAGAGACCACACAATCTCTGAATGAACATCTCCGCCAGCCGGCGCCCACCTTGGTGCTGCATGTGCCCTCGGGGATCGATGCGGGCTCGGCGAGGGTGTTCGATCCCGGCCATCGAGGCGATGTCCACCCTCACCTTGTCCCTGCCCAAGCACGGGCTCGACGCCGAAAGAGCGCGAATGATCGCTAAACTCGATCTGGGAGACATCTCCTGAATCCTCTGACTCATCAGCCCTCAGGCTCGATGGCGACCATGCGCTGGAGTTCCTCGATCTTGGTGCCAACGAACAGCACGTTGGGGATGATCAGCGTGTCTTTCTTGCCCCCCATGGTTTGGATGTAGAGGTCGCCGCTGCCCAGGCCGAGCACCCAGTGGCGGAAGAAGTCGTCGCGATGTTTTTCGATCACCATGTTGTTGGTGTCGTAGCTGCGCTGGCCGGCGCCCCAGAAGTACTCGTGGGTGATTTGCCCGGGCTGCACGTCGTAGT
>JBFWSD010000477.1:0-5758 GCA_050248575.1 Gemmataceae bacterium | reverse complement strand
AACAGTCCGCCCCCGCCCCCCCCGCCCAACGCGGGCGAGATCCAACCCAACACAACTGGCATGCGTCTCACCGTGCGGCAACGTCTGGATAAGCACCGCAACGATGCCACCTGTGCTTCCTGCCATGCGCGCATCGATCCGCTTGGTCTGGCCCTGGAAAACTACGATGCTATCGGCGCCTGGCGCACCAAGCAGAACGGTGAAGGCTTCCGCGCGCCGAAGGCCCCTGACATCGATGCCAGCGGGCAACTTCCCTCGGGCCGGACCTTCCGCGATCTCGAAGGCTTCAAGACGGCATTGCTCACGGAGAAAGACCACTTTGCCCGTGCCTTTGCCGAGAAGATGCTGACCTACGCGCTGGGCCGCCCGGTCGGCTACACCGATCGGCAGACGGTCGATCGACTGGTCAAGGCCCTTCAAGACGACAAGTATCGCATGCAAGCACTGCTACAGGCCGTGGTGGCCAGTGAGGCGTTTCGCCGCAAGTAGTGAACCGATCCCGAAAGGGAAGGAGACTCGATGTTGGCCTCTCGAAAGAACTGGTCGCTGACCCGGCGGACGTTCCTGCGTGGCGCGGGAGTGGCGCTTGCCCTGCCCTGGCTGGAAGCCACCGGGCTGCGCAGCCGCGGGCAAGACGCGCGGCCCGCGCCTCGTCGCAGTGTCTTCTGTTTCTGGGGGCTCGGCCTCAACGGCCGCGACTTCACGCCCACCAAGATCGGCCGGGACTTTGAAGTGACGCCGATCTTGAAACCGCTCGATCCCTGGCGAGCACAGTGCACCGTGATCAGCGGGCTGAAATTGACCCATTCGGGCGGCCACGAGGGGGATCGTACCTTCTTGACCGGAACCGCCTCGCATCGGCCCGGAACCAAGCTCCGCATCTCGGTCGACCAGGAACTGTCCGAGTGGCTGGGCCAGCAGACCCGGTTCCCGTCGCTCAGCCTGGGCATCCAGCGCGGCACGGGCTTCGGATCGCCGCAAGATCACACGCTGTCGTGGTCGCGGCGCGGCACACCCATCCCGGCGGAAAATCGGCCCCATGTGCTATTCGATCGGTTGTTTCGCAAGGAGGACGCCGCAGCCATCACACGCCGTGAAGCCAGCTTCCAGCAGCAGTCCAGCGTTCTCGACGCTGTCCGCGGCGAAGCGAAGCAGCTGGCCGACAGGCTGGGCAAAGACGACCGCGAACGCCTCGAGGAATACTTCAATTCTGTTCGCGACGTCGAGAAGCGCATCGACACCGACCGGGCCTGGTTGAACCGGCCCAAGCCCGACGTGCGGGCCCCGGAATTCGGCAGTGATACCCAGGCGCTCGATCCGAGCGCGTCCGGCCGGGCGGCCCGCGCCTTCGAGTATCGCCGCTACCAGCGGCTCATGTATGACGTGATCGCGCTTGCGCTTCAGACCGACAGCACGCGTGTCATCGCGTACATGGCCCGCCAGGACCTGCGCGACGGCACCCACTGCTACAGCCATCTCGGCAACCCGTACGGCTACCACGAAATGACTCACCATGGCGAAGACGCCGACAAGCTCAAGTGGCTGACCAGGGTCGATACGTGGTACATGGAAGACTGGGCCTATTTCCTCGACCGCCTCCACAGCGTCAAGGAAGGCGCGGGCACCCTGCTCGACCATACCATGGTGATCTGGGGCAGCAGCGGCGGCACCATCAACGCCCACAACAATCACCACCTGCCCACCATCCTCTGCGGGGGCAGCCGCCTCGGCATCAAGCATCAGGGCCACATCCGCCAGGAGGGCGTCTTGCTCGGCAATCTCTGGCAAACTGTCGTCGATCGCATGGGCATGCCCGTCCCCGAGAATTTCCAGGGGGGCGAGGCCAGCGGGCTGATCAAGGAACTGATCTAGAATAGTGCGGACTGAGAGGCCGTCACGAAGGCGAACCTCTCCTTCGACGCGTCACCTGCGCTGACGCACGTGCAGGAGCGGGCACGTAACCGTCATGAATTGAGAGCATTTCGGTCGGCTCGGTGACGCGAACTCCCGAGCGGCGGAGCCAAGACGGGTCGGCTTCCGCTCGCCGGCGTGAAGCGAATGCCAAAGATCGGTATGCCCAGAGTGCGCGGGTCATCAGGCGCGTTCTGTGCGCCGCTGATGATCGTCAGCACTTGTGGACCTCGATCGCGGAACGATCGCGTCTCGATCCGCGACACCAGTTCTGTCCCATTCATGGAGATCTGGCCGGGTCGGATCCTGGCACCATTGAAGAACAAGCCGAGCACATTCCGCACCGGGTCAGCGAGAATCTCGCCCGTATCCAGGCGTAGATCGTAATCACCTCTTGGCAGTTCGAGCAGGATAGCGGCTACTGGTGAGGTCCAGCGAAAGGCTCTTTCGCGCCAGTGTTCGAGGTCGTGAAAGCCGATCAACTGCCGCTCCAGGATGAGGTCGGCTGGATACTCCAGACTGGCAGCCAGGTCTTGATAGGGACGCGAACAAAGTTGCTGGATGAACTGAAGGTGGTGACATCTCTCAATGTGCTTGCAGGCATCGATATAGGCAGGCAATAACCGTGTTTCGTTGTTTCGCCAGAGCCAGCAGCGGATCCGGGCAGCGCCGATGCCTAGCCGTGCCTGCCAAGCTTTGAAACGCGCCCCCCACAGAGCTTTGGAGAGATAGGCGACCAGTTCTCGGGTGATGGCCCAGCACTTCTGTGCGCCGCGGGGCTGCAACTGGCAGTGCCCCAGGGTGCGCAGGGCGGCAACTGCGATTTGTCGCGCGAACTCGCCGCGAAAGCTCTCGCGGTCGTTCCAGTATGCGCGTGCTCCGAAGTAACGCCGGCAGAAATCCTCGGGCAGTTCGAGTCGGCAGGCACATTCTTCAGTGGCATACTTTTTGGAAAACTCGAACAGATCCTGAAAGGACTCGTTGTAGAAATGCGTCACACGGGCTCTGTCCGCAACGCCGATCCGTTGGCCGCGCTCGTGCATTCTGGCCGCGAGCAGCCATTCACAGAACTTGGGAAAACGTTCGTCGAGACCTCCCATTTCCTGCCAGAGCTTGCGCGGAATGGCAAAGCCACGAATCATGATCTTGCGCCAGTCGTCCGGACGATCCCAGACTTCCTTGAGTTCATTGAAACGCCTGGCCTCGACGCGGGCAAAGCTGTTGACGCAACCGTCGTAGCTGGCCACGCTGGCCGCGTCGACCTCGTGCCTGGCGAGATACTTCATGATCTCTTCCAGACAACGAGGATGCGCGAGGCAGTGAGATTCTGTCGAGAAAATCAGCTCTGTGCGCGCGTTGGCCACGCCGATATTGCACATCTGTGCCCGATTGGCCCCGGGATGCACGACGAATCGATCTCCGGGGCCGAGCACGGCACGCAGATGCTGATCGCGTTCCTCATCGGCGCCATCCGAGACGACGATCACTTCGTATAGCTCGCGCGGCAACGTCTGACCTGTGCAGAAACTGCTCAGACATTTCACCGTATCCCACCGCAACTCGAACAGCGGGAAAACGATGGATAGCCTTGCACCCGCCGAATTCGCCGAGGCGAATTCCGGCCAGTCGAGCGATTCCGTGTTCTGCATCATCGATTCCCCGGTAGGTCGCGGGCGAGCCGAGTGAACGCCGATAGTGCGTATCGTGTATGCGATTACGTTGAAGCAATTCAAGGCCAATTGCACGCTGGGGTGACCGCCTACCATCATCCATCCAATGCCGCGGCGGAGGAGTGTGTCAATTGACACCCTACGGCCTTGAGATTGGAGCTTACGGGCTCTGGGCTAGCTGGAGTGTTTTATTCTGTGGTGCGGGCTGAAAGCAAAGCGGGGCAGCCGTCTGGAAAGATGGCTGCCCCGCTGTATTTGGGCCCGTCTTGAAAAGAGTGGGCGGCACTGGATTCGAACCAGTGACTTCTACCGTGTGAGGATAGCACTCTAGCCGCTGAGTTAGCCGCCCCTGAGATTCCTGGGTTCACGCCTGGGGAGGCGTGCCGGGGTCTTCCTCGAACTTGGGGGCCGAGGCGCTGACGCGCTGAGGCGGCCGGGGCGGAGCGGCATCGGCCGGCGGCGGCGCGTCCGCTCGTGAGATTTGCCCTTCGACATCATCCTCCAGCCCCTTCAATCCTTTCTTGAACTCCACAATACCCTTGCCCAGGTAACGCCCCACTTCGGGCAGGCGGCGACCGAAGAGCAGCACCCCAACTCCCAGCAGGATGATGATCTCGGTGGGGCCAAGATTGAAGATGCCGAACAACATGGAGGCCTCGCTGACTGTCGGTTGGTGCTGGAGTTCTGGGGGACCGGGCGCGGTTCCCGTACTGACTTGAGTATAGCAGCCCGCGCACGCGGGAGACAAGGAGATTTCACGGTTTCGGCTGTGCTTCTGCGGCCTGCCCCCGAAGCCGGGCTACTCCGGGCCACATAAAACAATCTCGTACCAACCAAGGGCTGCCAATGCATTTCTTGAAGAAGCACTGGTTCTTGCAAGTCCTCCTCGGGGGAATCGCCCTGGCGTGGTTCCGCCCCGACTGGCTGGGCTGGACCGAGCATGTCGATCCGCGCATGGTGGTCGGGCTGGCCCTGTTCCTGTCAGCATTCAGCCTGAAGAGTCGCAGCCTCTATGAAACGATGCTGAAACCGTGGCCGGCCCTGTGGGCGCTGGTGATCAGCTACGGGCTCATCCCGGGCGTGGCTTGCCTGATCGGTCCGCTGCTGCCTCTCGTCGATTACCGGCTCGGCTTGCTGGTGGCTGCCAGTGTGCCGTGCACGCTGGCGTCGGCGATGCTGTGGACGAGGCTCGCGCACGGCAACGAGGCGACGGCCCTCCTGGTTACCGTGATCAGTACCGGCACGAGCTGGCTGTTCACCACGGCATGGCTGACCTGGGGGACCGCGCTGGAAGTGAAGGTCGACAGCCTTGAGATGATGGCGGGGCTCTTCTTCGTGCTGGTGATCCCGTTTGCGGGCGGGCAACTCTTGCGGGCCGTCGGCCCACTGGCTCGCTTCTCGGACGAGTACAAGGGGGCACTTGGCGTGGTGGCCCGTCTTTTTATCCTGGTGGTGATCTTCAAGGCGGCAGTCCACGTACGGACCCGGCTAGACGAACAGGGCGACGCTTATGCCGTTGGCCCGTTGCTCTGGACCGGCGCGGTCAGCGTCGGCCTGCATTTGTTCGGGCTGTACGCCGGGCTCTGGAGCAGCAAGCCGCTGGGCTTCGCCCGATCCGATCGAGTAGCCGTGGCCTTTGCATCGAGCCAGAAGACGCTGCCCGTGTCACTCTACCTGTTCGATCATCACTTCGCGGCCTACCCGCTCGCCGTGGTGCCCATCGTTTTCTATCACGTCGGCCAGCTCGTCGTCGACACGTTCATCGCCGAGATGATGGTGGAGGGCAAGGAAGAGTTGCCCGCCGCGGAAGAGGCGATTGTCTGATCAGTGGCCAGTCTGAATCGTGGCCACGCCAGCAAAATCCGGTCAACGAAGCAAACGACTGCCACGTTGAGTATACTGGAGTCAGCCTGAGCATGGGCTCTGTGCGTGGACGACTGACCACTTCTGACCACTGATGCTGGCCAGTGGCCACTGTTCAGACTGGCCACTGACAACTGACTCTTCCAGGAGATCGCCTCATGTCATGCCACTCAAGCAAGGCAGTCTTGGTGTTCCTGATGGCGGGCACCGTTCTGGGGGCGGAGCCCGAAGGGCGCGACCGTTTCGGGGATCCCTTGCCGAAAGGGGCCGTGTTGCGGCTGGGGACGGTCCGGTTTCGCGGTTCCTCCTACGGC
>JBFWSD010000476.1:0-5761 GCA_050248575.1 Gemmataceae bacterium | reverse complement strand
GGTTCTCGAACTGGTCCACCGCGGCCATCGCCGTGCCGTCGGGGAAGTCTTGCACATAGATCTGTGCGATCTTGGAGAGGAGGGCCAGCAACTCGGTGCAATAGGCGAGGTAGCGGCCCATGGTGAAAGCGTCGAGGTTCTGCCCGGCGACGTCGATGCTCTGGCGGCCGAGGCGATCCGGGTCCTTGGTGAGCTGGTGCATGTCGACGAGGTGGGCGATGGCACGCAATTCATGAATCGCCTGCAAGGCACGCTGGCGTTTGATGCGTCCCTCGAGCGTGACCAGGAACAGGGCCGCCGCGGCCAGGAAGGCGGCTGCCCCGCTGAATTCTTGCAAGAAGCCCACCACTTTGAGGATCGCCGAGACCTGGTCTTCCTGGGCATTGAGATAGGCGACGATGCCGCCAATGGCGGTGAGGGCAATCACCACCAGCCCGGCACGCAGGAGCAAGTCGGGACGCCGGATTTTCTCGGCGCGTTCGACTGCTTCCTTGCATACATCGACGACCTCGACAGCAATTTTGCCCAGTCCCGACTTGGGAAATCGATCCTCGATGCGGCCCTGCAGCCGTTCGGCTGTCTCGACCAGTTTTTCTTTGCGTAAGGCTCTGGGCATGAATTGTCCGTGTCCTTGGTCCGTCGTGATCTTCCGTCAAGTTATTCGCTGGCGCGAAGGACGCCTTTGAACTTCCTTCCTCCACGGCAAACGGGCCACGGACTAGACTTGCTTGTGATCCTTCTCGTTCTCCCAGAGGCGGAAGCCGCCGATGAAGGCATTCTTGTTGTCGCCCAGTCGACTGTCGGCGGGAAGTTCCTTGAGGTGCTTCGCGTTGCCCCCGCCCAAAACGATGTAGTCGGCCACCAGGGCAGCTTTCAGCCGGTCGCAAACGTCGTGGACGTACTTTTCCCACTTCTTCTTGCCAAACTCGTCGACGCCGCGCTGGCCCACATAGTCTTCGAAGGTCTTGCCCTTGCGGTAAGGCAGGTGAGCCAGTTCCAGGGGCGCGACCGCGCCATCGAGGATCAGTGTCGAGCCCAGGCCGGTGCCGAGGCCGAGGAAGAGCATGCGGCCGCCTTCGTAGGAGCCGAGTGCCTGCATGGCGGCGTCATTGATGATCTTGGTAGGCTTCTGGAAAGCAGCGGAAAAGTCCATGCTGACCCAGCCGTCGGCCAGGTTCTTGGGCTCGAGCATCGGCTTGCCCCGCACCACGGGACCGGGATAGCCGATAGCGACTGCCTCGTAGGGCCATTCGGCCGCGGCCAGCATGACATCCTGTACCATCTTGCTGGCGCTCATCTCCCTGCCCGAGGGGATTTTCTTGGGTTCAATCTGGCCGCTGGCAAGGATCTTGACGTTGGTGCCGCCCACGTCGATGACCAGGATCTTCATCGTTGCCTCAAGGAGAGAGTAGGAGTGCATCCCCATGGCTGAGAAGGGGATTGACAAGCCCATGTCCAAGATAGGGTCGGGGATGCGGCACGGCAAGAAGCCACAGCTGGCGATTCAGCTGCGGAACAAAGTGGCGTCTTCATCGGATCTTCACGGGGGTTAGCACAAACGACTTTCCAGGTAGTCGATGACGTCGCCAAGAGTTCGAAGCCCGAACGCCTCCTCCGCAGCGATAGTCAGGTCAAATTCTTGCTCCAGATCCATGATCAGTTCGGCAAGATCGAGCGAGTCGGCCCACATATCTTCGAGGAACGCAGGTGAATGCAGCAGCTGGTCGATGTTCAAGCCGAGGTTGTCGCCCACGATCGTCAACACCCGTTCGCGCAGATTCTTGATCGAAGCCACATCAAAGACGCGCATGCCCTCTGCAGTGGGAGCAAACCAGAGCAGCACTCCACAACTCGGGCAAGGCGCATCGCCCGGCGGAGTCGAGGGCTCGATGACGATGTGAGTATGACACACCGGGCATGCATGCGGGCGGCCCTCCGGCGTTCGTGAAGAAATAAAGTGCGCCATCGCGTCCTCCTTCATTAGCCCTAGAATACCACGGCGCGGTTACTTCGGTTTCCATGCGGGGGGACGATCATGACTCAGCAGCAGGCAGTCGTCGGGGACAACGAAGGGGCCGCCCTCAGGCTTCTGAGCCGGCAGTTTCCCACGCTCGACAGCGCCGTGGCCGAGGTGGCCCGCCTCTCGGGCGGACTCATGCTCCCCAAGGGGACCGTACACGTCGTCAGCGACATCCACGGCGACGATGTCAAGCTGCGGCATGTCATCAACAACGCCTCGGGCAGCTTGCGCCCCTTGCTCGAGAAACTCTTCAAGGACCGCCTGCCCGCCAAGGAACTCCAGGAGCTCATCACACTGATCTTCTATCCGCGCGAGATGATCGATCGCTTGCGGCCGGGGCTGAAGGACGTCGACAAGCGCCGCCAGTTCTCGGAGCAGACGCTCAAGCGGCTCTTCGAGGTCATCCGCACGCTGGCCAATCGTTACAGCTTGCGTCATGTCACCGACATCTTTCCGAAGGACTATCGCCCGTTGCTCGAAGAATTGCTCTTCGAGCGCCCGGAAGACTGGGGCGACGACGGCATTCGCGCCCTCATCCATGCCCTGGTGGGACAGGAACGCGACTTGGTGCTGATTCGCCTGACCGTCCGCGCTGTCCGCGATCTGTTCATACAAGAGCTGGTGGTGGCGGGCGACTTCTGGGATCGCGGCCCGCGCGGTGACCGTGTGCTGGCCCGTCTGATTCGTCAGCCCAACGTGGCCATCACCTGGGGCAATCACGACGCCGCCTGGCAGGGGGCCTGCCTGGGGCATGAAGCGTGCATCGCCCATGTGCTGCGCATTTCGCTGCGTTATCGGCGGCTGTCGCAACTCGAAGAGGGCTATGGCATCACGCTCCAGCCTCTCGAGCATCTGGTGCGCACGGTCTACGGCGACGATCCAGCCGAGAGCTATCCGCTCAAGGGAACCGGGCTGCGCGAGGCGGCCCACATGCGGCGGATGCAAAAGGCTGCCGCCGTCATGCAGTTCAAGCTCGAAGGGCAGATGATCGAACGCAATCCGCATTTCGGCCTCAATGCCCGCCGCCTCTTGCATCAGCTAGACCTACAGGCAGGCACCGTGGGAATCGAAGGTGTCACATATCCGCTGCGCGACAAGCATTTCCCCACGATTGACCCGGCCCGCCCCTATGAGCTGTCGGCGGATGAGCGGGCTTGCATGGACCGGACCCGCGAGTCGTTCCTGGCCAGCAATCCGCTCTACGATCACATCAAGTACATGGTTGAACGCGGCTCGATGTGGCTGGTACGCGACGATCACCTCATCTTCCATGCCTGCGTGCCGTGCGACGCGCAGGGGGAGTTTCTTCCCTTCGAGGTGGACGGCGTGGCCTACAAGGGGCGTGCCCTCTTTGATGCCCTCGAGAAGGTCGTGGTGCGCACGCTCGATCGGCCTCAGCTCAAGGACCTGGATCTGCTCTGGTACCTGTGGTGCGGGCCGCTCTCGCCTCTCTTCGGCAAGGACAAGATTGCCACCTTTGAGAACGATCTGGTCGCCGATCCCAAGACCCATGTCGAGACCAAGAATCCCTATTTCCAGCTCATCCACGAGGTGGACTTCTGCGACAAGGTGATGCGCGAGTTCGGCGTCGATCCCGCGCGCGGGCTGATCGTCAACGGCCACGTGCCCGTCAAGATCGACAAGGGGGAGAACCCGCTCAAGCGGAGCGGCAAGGCGATCACCATCGACGGCGCCTTCTCGCAGGCGTACGGCGACCATGGCTACACGCTGGTGCTCGAGCCCGGGCGGACTTACCTGGCCAAGCATCATCATTTCGAGTCCGTGGAGGCAGCCGTGCGCGACGGGGTCGACATCATCCCGGAAATCACCGAGCTGCGCCGCTGGGAACCCGCGCGCCGTGTGGCCGATACGGAAGCGGGCGACGAGCATCGCGCGCAGATTGCCCTGCTTTACCGGCTCATCGACGCCTATCGGCACAATCGCATCAAGCCGCGTTGACGGCGTTTTCGTTCAACTCGCCCGCCGAAACTTGAGATCTTCCCTTGTGTTCAAGTTTTGGCCGTTTAAAATCGATAGTGATAAAATGCGCGGCCTGGAGGAACCTTGCCCGGGCCAAGCCACCTTTCTGTCGACTACGCAACAGCCCGTTTCGAGCGAGATGAGGTCGATCCATGGCGAAAAAGGGATATCTGACTCTTGAAGAAGCGGCCGAACAGCTCGGCATGGATGTCGATGAACTGAGCCAGATGGCCAATCGCCGCGAGGTCCGCGCCTTTGCCGATCGGGGCACCTGGCGCTTCAAGAAGCAAGACATCGAGGACATGCTCAGCCAGCGCAACGCGCTGCAAGACGAGGACGCGCCGATCCCGCTGATCGGCGACGATCCGTTCGATGCACCCATGGACGATTTCGGCGACGAAGGCCCCCCGTCAACCGGTTCGCAGCCCACCTCGGTCAAGCGACGCTCGACCGACAAGCACGGCGAGGACGAGCTGTTCGAGTTCGAGCTGAGCATGGATTCGAGCAGCTTCGAGCTGGATGCGGGCGAGGATATGGGGCTGCCCCCTTCGCCGCCGGCCGCGACGACGGGCGGTAGCGAAATGCACATGGTCTTCGACGATGACGACTTCGGCACCGGCGCGCCCAAGACCAACCTCTCCACTTCGGGCAGCATGGAAGTGAAGACGGGCCTGGCGGGCAGCCAGCTTGCCGATAGCGAGAGTGTCTTCGTCGACGAGGGGACCGGCGTCAAGACCAGTGTTGCAGGCGGACCCAGCCCGTACGATCGCAAGACGATGCAGAGCTTCGACGAGGGGGACGAGGACTCGGCCAGCGTCGGTCTGGGCGAGGACGTCTTCACTCTCGATAGCGAGGTCGACCTGCCCGCCGCCGACAGCGATTCACTGGAAGTGCAAGACCAGCTCATGCCCACGACGGAGGAAGTGCCGGTCGAGGATCTCGACTTGCAGATGCGCGAGGAGGAAGCGGGCGACGCCGAGTTCGGCGGTGGCAGCAGCTCTCCCTTCGAGCTCTCGGAAGACGATCTCGACGAAGCGCCGCCGCCCCCCACGAGCAGCTTCGAGAGCAGCTCCTTCGACGACGACGAGGTCGAGCTGGGCGACCTGACCCCGGGCAGCGACTTCTCCTCGGGCGCTTCCGGCATCAATCTCCATTCGCCCGCCGACACCGGCGTCGGGCTCGAAAAGTCCGGGCCGATCAGCGGCGTGGGTGGCGACGAGATCGAATTCGAGCTCAGCCTCGACGCCGATGCCACTCCGGCCCCCTCGCACGGCGAATCCGACTCCAGCGAGTTTGAGCTGACCCTCGATGATGACGACTTCAGCAGCGAGGGCTCCACGACCAGCGAGCTCGCGGGTGAGGAAAAAGACATCTTCGAGACCGACGACAATATCCCGGCCCTCGATGAGGAAGACTCGGGCTCGGAGGCCGTCGCTCTGGAGGAGGTTGACACCGATCTCGAATCGTCCGACTTCGATTTCTCGGGGGAAGAAGCCAGCCAGAGCGAGGTAGTGGCCCTCGACGAGGAGGAGCCGGTCAGCTCCGTGTCGTCGGAAGACGAGATGTCCATGGAAGTGGACGACGTCGAGGACGAGGAAGAAGAAGAGCCCGCGACGGCGGCCGTGGGCGCGGGCGCGCCGGCGTTGCCGCCGGCCAGCTGGGGCGCGTTGCCCGTCATCTTCCTGGCCCCCAGCGTGATCGTGCTCTTCTTGCTGGGCCAGATGACCTTCGAGATGCTGCACGGCAAGTGGGGCTACAAAC
>JBFWSD010000475.1:0-5766 GCA_050248575.1 Gemmataceae bacterium | reverse complement strand
TTGCTGGCGTGATCGGGCGATTCGATGTGTTCGAAGGCGATCTTGCCCTTCGCAAGTTTGCGTTTCACGTCTTCGAAGTACGGGCGATCCTTGCCGCCGAGCCAGCCCGAGATGCGCACGCGATGCGCGGGCACGCCGCGCGCGTCTTTGAGGAGATGGAGCGCGTCGGCCAGCACGTGCAAACCCTTCTCCGGGCAGATTCTCGCGAAGTAACCAACGGTGAGGGAAGAGGTTGCGTCGCGTGGCTTCTGGCCCCCGTGGCCCGTCAAGTTGAGCCCGGGGTGAATGACGTGGATCCGGTCGCGCGGGATCGACAGGTACTCTGACATGAACTCCGCGTAGTAATTGCTCGTGGCCAGGAAGCCGTCGATCTCGCGGCAATGAGCGCGGATCAAATCGAGAGCGCGGGTGCGGTGCGGCTCGGGCAGCGCTTCGAGGAAGATATCGTCGCCTTGAAGTGAGGCCACCACGGGCACTTTCAGGACCTGCTTGATCTCGTGCACGGCTCCCGAAAGAAGCACGTTCGAGAGGTTCACGATTTCCGGTTTCACATCGTGTTGCAGCCAGTGGACCAGCTTGGCCACTTCCTTGCGCTGGTGCCCGTGCTCCCCCTGGAGCATGGAGACGGTAAGTGCCCCCATCGTCTCATAGGGAGTGTTGACCGCGAAGCGCGAGACCCAGCGCAAGAGGGGACGCCAGTTGAACAGCCGATCCAGAAACCACGGCGTGTGGCGAAACAGGGCGAACCTTTCCTGCAAGTAAACGTTGATGCCGCCAAAGAAGACGCGCGGCGTGCTGACATCGGGCTCATCCGTGGTGATCGGGGTGTAGGTGGGAATCAACAGGGCATCGTGCCCCATGCCGATCAGGGTGGCAGCAAGGGTGTTGTCGTGCAGACAGCTGCCGCAGTACATGCCAGCGGCCCCGGCGGTGATGTACGCGATCTTCATGGTTGGAGTCAAGTTGGAGTCCCGGCTTTAGCCGGATTGGGACGTTACCCCAGCGACAAACAACTCTACTTCAATCTGCATTTCGTCGGGCATTGTACACGATGCTGCGCTGTTCCCTTCCGGCTAAAGCCGATACTCCAACTTCAGTCGGGCAACTCCTCCGCCGCCGGTTCGGGCAGGAAGAAGCTGGCCACGAACCCGACGACGTAAACAAAGGCCCCAACAAGAGCTGCGGCTGTGGCCAGCTGGATTTCCGGCGGCCCTGACAGGCTCCTTTGCAGTGTCACGGTGACCCAGGCGAACGAGGTGCCGATCATGCGCCCGCCGATGTTGGCAGCGAAGCTCTCGCCCGTGCCGCGCAAGTGAAGCGGATAAACGCGCGGCAGATAGTTGCCCCAGAAACTGAACTGCGCCACCGTACATAGCCCCACGAAGAAGATGCCGATGTAGAGCAGGTTCAGGTTCTGCGTCGCTACAAAAAAGAAGACGAGCGGTGTCAGGATCAGCCCGGGCACCTGGAACACGCGCAGCAGCATGCGCCGGCTAACGATGCGAACCACCAGCAAAGCCAGCAGGAAGCGCCCGATCAGGCCGCCCACCTCTTGCACCTTGGTGACGTTCGAGGCCGTGCTATTCACGATACCGCCGGCGATCTTCTTCTTCTCCTTCTCGTTCAGCGGCTGCTCCGCCTTCTTCAACTCGGCGCCGATCTCTTCCTTCACTTCGGGCAAGGCGGGCACAATGCGAGGCAGATGCTGGATCGCTCCGAAAGCCGCGCCGTAACTGCAAGCAAACATGATGGTTGTGACAATGGTCGTGCGGCGCAGCTCGGGGGCAAATAGCTCGCCCAGGCTCGGACGCCGCAAGGTCCCCGCGTCTTTCTTCTCTTGCCACACCGGCGATTCGGGCAAGAACGGGCGAATGATGATGAGCGGCAGCGCCGGGATCAGCCCGGACATTAACGTGTAGCGCCAGGTCGCATGTTCGTTGGCGATGGTCCCCAGCCCGGACAGAAAGCCGGGCAACTGGATCGCGGGCAAACTATCATGAATGTTGTTGATCAGGCCGAACATGACCGCGACGAGCAGCCCGCCGATCGAGGAGAAGGCCTGCGTGTAACCCAGCACGCGCTCGCGCTGATGCGGATCGGGGAAGAGCTCGGCCAGCCAGGCCACCGCCGCCACGAACTCGATGCACACGCCAACGAAGGTGGTGCAGCGCAGCACCAGCAGCATCTCGGGCGAGGTGGAATAACCGGCAAAAAACGCCGAAAACGCGTAGATCAGGATGCTCCAGGTGAGCACACGGCGGCGGCCGAGCAAGTCGGTGAGGTAGCCCCCGAGCAGGCCGAAGATGCCGCCCAGAAGTGCGGGCACATAAAAGAGGAGACCCACCCACCGCGTGAACTCATCCGAGCCACGCGCCACGCCGGCAATCTCTTCCAGCGCCGGCCCGACGATCAAGGGCAGCATCAACAGCTCGTAAATGTCGAACGCGAAGCCAATCGACGCCAGTGTCACCACCAGCCACTGCGTCATGGTCAGGCGTGAAGATCCTTCAGGAGAAGTGGCCACTTGTGTTCTCCGATCAGGCGGGGGGAGGGATCAGTCAACTGCGGGGTTGTTCTCTAGACGAACCGCGCACGCCGCGCATTCGGTTCGCCAACTCAACTCCCGCCCAGGCAATGCTTTCTATTGTGCGAGTCACAAGCGGCGAGACAAGACCACGATCACTCCGGCAGCAGATAGCTCATGTGCAGCTCGGCGTGACGCAGATGAAGCTGATTCCATTGCTCCACGGTCAGCTTTCCCAGGAAGGGGCTATCGTGCCGTTGCGTTTCGGTCTCGAGGCGCTGGATGCAGGTGCGCAGGAAGGCGAGCCCGTCCTCGGTGCTGGTCGAATCGGGCTCGATGACCCTGGCCATCGCGGGCGTGAGCTTGAAGCCGGCGGGCATGGGCTTGGTCAGTGCGCGGTTCTTGATGAGCTTGCCGAGCAGCCGCGCGTACCAGGGCAAGGTGGCCCCGCCGAAGCCGTCGAGGCAGCTCTGCATCACGAGCGCAAGATGCTTGTAGATCTGGCCTTGCGACCAGTTCCCCAGCGTGCGCGTGTTGCCCGCGGCCAGCTTCTCCGCGTCGGCGAGCAACTCGCGGAGGGACGCGTAGTGAATCGTGCGGCGATTCTTGACGGCGGTTGTGTCAATCGACATGGCAATCGCTCCCGGGGGGATGTCGACAGTCGCGGTACGTTCACTCCCGTCGCTCACGCTCCGGGCTCGCCATGCGAACGCTCTGCTTTCTCCGCATTTGCGCTTCGGGCTTCTTGGCTGACTGTAGCGTTGCTTACCGCTTGGGTCCCTCGGGCAAGTACAGCTCGTTCACCTTGTTCTCCGCCACCTCCGCAGCGGCCGGGGCCGCCCAGTCGGGAATCGGCTGCTTGTCCGGCTTGTACAGCGTTTCCATCGGGCCCCACACCTCGTCGACGCGGTCGGTGAACAGGTCGCCGATCAAGAGATCGGTGACGGTGCCGGTGAACTGCGGGAAGGTCTTGACGAAGCGACCGAAGCTGAAGCCGTCGTAGTACTCGCATACTAGCCGGCGCATGCGATCGACCCCCTTGTTGAAGCCTTCCCCCCATTTGCCCAGTTGCTGCGCGGACAGGTCGCCCTTCTGCAATCCTTCGGCGATGGCGTCGGCGGCAAGCTCGCCCGACTTCAACGCGAGCAACACACCCGAAGAGTAAAGCGGGTCGAGGAAGCCGAAGGCATCGCCGATCATGACCCAGCCGTGGCCCGCTACCTGCTTGGCGCGATAGGAATAGTCCTTGGTGGCAAAGTAGCCGGTGGCGCGGGCGGCGGGGGCCACCCGGTCGCGCACGGCCGGGCAAGCTTCCACCTCCTCGGTGTAAGTCTGCTCGTGACTGCCTCGCCCCTTGAACAGGTAATCGAACGGGCCGACCACGCCCACCGAGACCACGTCGTCGTGCTGCGGGATGTACCAGAACCAGCCCTTCTTGTTGGTGGTCTGGATGACGAGGGTGGCCCCTTCGTCGCGGCCCTGGCTGCGGATTGCTCCCTTCCAGTAAGTCCAGATGGCGCCTTTGTTTAGGACAGGATCCCAGACGCGGAGCTTGAAGCGGTTCATCAACAGGGCGGTTTGCCCGCTGGCATCGACGACGACCTGGCTGGGAATCTCCTCGACGCTGCCATCTTCCTTCTGGATGCGCACGCCGCAGGCGCGCTCGCCGTCGAAGAGGACATCGAGCACGCGCACGCTTTCGTGGACGTCGACGCCTTGCTCGGCGGCGTTGCGAAGCATCATCAGGTCGAACTCGCTGCGGATGACCTGCCAGGTCTGCGAGCATTCATGCGGCTTGTTGTCCCAGAAGTAGAACGGGGCCGATTCCTTGCCGCTCGCCGACACGAACTGCACGCTGTACTTCTTGACGAACGGGCTCGCCTTCAGCTTGTCGAGCATCTTCAGGCGCTGAAAGACCCAGTAGGTTTCGGGGATCAGCGATTCGCCGATATGGAAGCGCGGGAAGCGTTCGCGCTCGAAGAGGGAGACGCGGCAGCCCTGCTGCGCAAGCAAGGTGGAGACGGTGGCCCCCGCGGGCCCGCCGCCAATGACAACAACCTGAGGGGCAGCTGTTCCGTTCGTCGGCATGGGTTCTGTGCTCCGAGGCGAGGTCCTTCCTTCTAGTGTATGCAGCCAGTGGCCCGTGTGAAAGCGCCGCCAGGCTGACCGCCGGCGGCGTTCCCTCTTAACCGGGCGAGCAAATGGCAGCTGCTCGGTCGTGCCGCACGAAGACTCGACGCGTCCACTTCTATCGACGACGATAGGAGAGATGTCAGAGATCACGATCCAGGTAGCCCCTGAATGGCATGCATTGGCTGACCGGCTCGCGGGCACGGTGTCGCTGCTGATCGGCGCCCCGGGCACGGGCAAGTCGTGTCTGGCCAGGTTTCTGGCGGATGAGCTGGGCAAGCGCGGTCCGACGGCCCTCGTGCATACCGACATGGGGCAAGCCTCCTTCGGCGTGACCACCTGTATGGGGCTGCAACACGTGGGTCGCGAGCTGCCCGCGCTATTATGGTTCATCGGGGACACCACGCCGGTGGGCAATCTGTTGCCGACGGTGATTGGGGCGGGCAGACTGGTTGACGCGGCCGTCCGCGACGGAGCGACAACCGTCGTTGTCGACACCACCGGTTTGGTGGATGGTGCGGCGGCCCGGGTGCTCAAGTATCACAAGGCGCTTGCAGTTGACGCGTCACTCGGTGTGGTCCTGGAACACGCCGACGAACTGGCTCCACTACGCGGCGCGCTGGGCGGGATCTGCCAGGTGGAACGGGTGAGGCCGCATCCGGCGGCCCGCGATCGCAGCGCGGCTGAACGGCGGCGCTGCCGCGAGGAAAGCCTGGCCCGGCATTTCGCGGCGGGCAGCTTCATCGACGTTCCTCTCGATCTCGTTCTCAGCCCTGACTGGACGCGCGGAGTCAACTCGAGTGGCGCCAGCGGCACGAGGCGAGCCCGGAGCGTGAGCGACGGGAGTGAAGTGCCGCCAGCCTTCGCGCCCGGCACCGTGTGTGGCTTGCTCGATGCCGAAGGTTTCTGTCTCGGACTCGGGCTCATCGAGGAAGTGCAGGCAGACCGACTGATCCTCTTCAGTTCCCTGAAAGAGCGGGACGCGCTTCGCAGCGTGCAACTGGGTCGCTGCCGCTTCCGGCGCGACGGGATCGAGATCGCATAGCCAAACGGAAAGAGCCCGGCTCCTCGATCGAGGAGCCGGGCTCTGCATGTCTCGATGAAACCAAGAC
>JBFWSD010000474.1:0-5769 GCA_050248575.1 Gemmataceae bacterium | reverse complement strand
GAAGGGCCGAAGCTGCGTTACCTGGATCGTCCGGCCACCTACACCTTCAAGGTGACCAACCCGGGCGACGCCGCCGCCACCAACGTCAGCGTGACCGACGTGATCCCGGCCGGCTTCAAGTTCGTGGGCGCCAGCGACGGCGGCCGCCACGACTTCAGCACCCGGACCGTCACCTGGTTCCTGGGCGAGCTTGGCCCCAACCAGACGCGTGAAGTCACGCTCGACACGGTCGCCATCAACCCCGGTGAGCACATGCACAAGGTGGCCGCCAAGGCGGCCCGCGGCCTGTCCTCCGAGGGCGAGATCATCACCAAGGTTGAAGGCCTGTCCGCTATCTTGCTCGAGGTCGTCGACACCGAGGACCCGATCGAGGTGGGCGCCGAGACTTCCTACGAAATCCGCGTCACCAACACCGGTTCGAAGTCGGAAAGCGACCTCAAGCTGGTGTGCCTGATCCCGGATCAGATGGAATTCAAGTCTGCCCAGGGCCCGGTTCGCTACCATGTCCAGGGCAAGCAGATCATCTTCGAAGCGGTGCCCAAGCTGGCCCCGCGTGCCGATGCCATCTTCCGCGTCGCCGTGAAGGCCACCGCGCCGGGCTCGGTCCGCTTCACCACGCAGATCACCAGCCTCAACCTGAAGGACCCGGTGATCGAGCAGGAAGCAACCCGTATCTACGCCGACCAGTGAGTCGGTCCTGAATCGAAAAGACGAGCGGCAGACACCGAGGTGTCTGCCGCTCTTTTTTGTTGCGCGCGAATCGTCATGCCCCGGGCCGCTGGCCCCAGCGTTCCGCGAAGACCAGGTCCTCGAGGGGCAGGCGTTCTTTCCAGCCCGCCTCTTCCAGCATGGGCCGGGCACGAAACTCCACAGGATAGCCCACACAGAGATAAGCCACCAGCCGCACCCCGTCGGGAAACGCGAACAGTGCGGCGATCTTGTCGGGGTCGAGGATGCTGACCCAGCCGACGCCGACGCCTTCCACGCGGGCGGCCAGCCACAGGTTTTCGATGGCCAGGCAAGTGCTATAGAGATCCATTTCTTCCATCGGGGCCCGGCCCAGCACGAAGGGCAGATCGCGGTTCCGGTCGCAGGTCACCACCAGGTTGAGCGGACATTCGAGAATGCCTTCGAGCTTGAGGCTGCGATAGAGCGCGCGGCGTTCCTGGTCGGCGATCCTGGCAAGCTCGGCCCGGTTGGTTTCCTCGAACGAAGCCAGCACACGTTGCCGTGTTTCGATGCTGCGGACCACGATAAAGTTCCAGGGCTGCATGAATCCCACCGACGGCGCATGGTGGGCGGCCTGGAGAATGCGTTCCAGGACATGATCGGGGACGGGGTCGCCGCGAAAGTGGCGAATGTCGCGGCGGGCCTCGATGGCCCGGTAAACGGCAGCACGTTCGTCAGCGTTGAAGGACAGGTCAGGATTCATCATCCCTCTCCTCCGGAACTCACGTTTCAGAATCGGCAGCTCCAGAATCAATCAGCTCGCGCAAGAGCTGCGCGGGATGCAGGGCAGCTTGTCCGGTGAAATGCTCGATCTGCAGCCGACACGAGAAGCCGGGGGCCACGACGGTGACGTCCGCGCCCGCGGCCGCGATGGCCGGGAAGAGCTGATGGGCGCCGACGGCCCGCGAGAGCTCGTAGTGTTCCTTTTCGTAACCGAAGGAGCCGGCCATGCCGCAGCAGCCCGCATCGGGATCGAGGATCTCCGCGCCCGGGATACGGCGAAGCAGCTGCACCAGCGGCTCGGGGCCGACGAGCGAACGCTGATGGCAGTGGGGCTGCACGAGGATCTTGCCCGCGTGTTGCTGAAACGCGGGAGCGCGCTCGAGCAGCACTTCCTCGAAGGTGCGGCATTGTTGCGCGACCGCCTCGGCCTGTTCGCGCTCGGCCCCGCGCAAGAGGGCAGGGTAGTCATCCTTGATGGTGAGCAAGCAGCTTGGCTCGCAAGCGACGATCGGCTTGCCCGCCACGGCCCAGGGGAAGAGCAACTCGACATTGTGCTCCGCGTGCGCCACGGCCTGGTCGAGCAGGCCGTTGGAGATGAGGGGCCGACCGCAACACTTGAGGCCGACGGGGAACTGGCTGCGCAGTTTCTCGGCCCGCTCTTCGACCTGTTCGCGGGGCAGACTGGCTTCCGACTCGAGAATCAGGTGAACGATTTCGAGCTCGAGGGCCAGAATATGCTCGCTCTCGGGCCAGCCGACGGCGACGCGTGCGCCCGTGGCCCGCAAGAGCTCGAGCGCATCCCACATCAGCTCCGGTTCGAAGTGGTTGCCGAACGTATCGGGGAACAACAGCATGGTAGGCGCATCATCGAGTCGCCAGGGCCGCAACTCGGGGCGCTGCACCCAGGCGGACGCGTACTGGGAAACAAACGTGCGCCGCGCGAACGCGGGGGGCTTGCGTTTCCCTTCGATGCCGAAGAGCTTGTCGTTGAGCCAGCGTGCGAGCGGGTTGCGGGCCAGCCAGTTCGAGACCGGCGCGAGCCGGCTGCCCCATTTGGCCACGCGGGCGATCTGCCCGAACATCCGGTTCCGCCAGGGCAGCCCGTGCCGGCGCTGATGTTGGTGCAGGAACTCTGCCTTCAGCCGGGCCATGTCCACGTTGGTGGGGCACTCGCTCTTGCACGCCTTGCACTCCAGGCACAGGTCGAGCACGTCCTTGACGGCGGGGTCGTCGAGGCCGTTGAGGCCAAGTTGCCCGGTCAAGGCCAGCCGCAGCGTGTTGGCGCGGCCGCGCGTGCTATGCTGCTCTTCGCGCGTGGCCCGGTAGGAAGGGCACATGGCCCCTTCGCGGTTTTTGCGGCATTCGCCCACGCCGGCGCAGAGTTCGGCCGCCCGCACCAGGCCGCCATCCACGCTGAAATCGAACGTCGTCTCCAGCTCCGGCGTGACGTAGCTGGCCCCATAGCGGAGGCTCGAGGCCTGGGGCGGCGCGTCCACGATCTTGCCCGGGTTGAGCAAGTTGTCGGGATCGAAGGTCTGCTTGATCTTGCGAAAAGCCTGGTAGATGGCCGGGCCGTACATGCGTTCCTGAAACGGGCTGCGTACCAGCCCGTCGCCGTGTTCGCCGGACAGGGCGCCGCCATACTTCAAGACCAGGTCGGCGACGTCGTTCGCGATCGCCTCGAACTGCGTGATGCCCTCGATGGTTTTCAGGTTGATGACGGGCCGCACGTGCAAGCAACCGACCGAGGCGTGGGCATACACGCCCGCGCGCGTGCCGTGGCGGGCGATGACCTCCAGGAACTCGGCGATGAAGTCGCGCAGCCTGTCGGGGGACACCGCCGTGTCTTCGACGAAGGAGATGGCCTTGGCGTCCCCTTTCTCGGCCATGGACAGGCCGAGCGAGAGCTTGCGGAGCTTCCAGATCTTGCCCTGGGCGGCCGCATCGAGGGCGCGATGGAAGTGGTGCCCGTGGCCGCGCTCTTGCAGATGTTTCTCCAGCCCGGCCAGCTTGGCGGGCAGCTCGTCCGCCGTGTCGCCGTAAAACTCGATGATCAGGATGGCGGCCGGGTCTCCCTGAAGAAACCCGCGCAGCCGCGAGGCATCCGGGTTGATCCTGGTGCTGTCGAGCACATAGCGATCGATGACCTCGACGGCGCTTGGCCCGTGTTCGAGGCAGGCGGGTGTGGCTGCCAGCGCGTCGAGCAGATCGCCAAACTGCACCACCAGCACCGCCTTGTGCTTGGGCAACGGCGACAGCTTCAGCTTCGCTTCCAGCGTGAAGGCCAGAGTGCCCTCCGAGCCGATCAGAAGCGGCGTGAGATCGAAGTTGCCCGCTGGATTCGCGAACGGGACGAGGTTGTAGCCCCCCACGCGACGAAGGATGTTGGGGAAGCGTTGCTGGATCTCGTCGGCATGTTCGCGGCCCAGGGCGCGGATGAAGCGAAGCAGGGCGGCCGCGCGCTCGTTGCCTGCGCACTTCTTTTCTAGCTCGGCGGCATCCATCGGCCCCAGGTGCAGGATGGTGCCGTCGGCCAGCACCGCCTTCAACTCGAGGACATGATCGCCGGTCTTGCCATAAAGGACCGAGCGCGTGCCGGAGGAGTTGTTGGCGATCATGCCCCCCAGCGTGGCCCGGTTGGAAGTGGAGATATCGATGGGGAACTGCAGCCCGTGCGGCTTGAGGGCCGCGTTCAGCTCATCGAGCACGCAGCCCGGCTGCACGCGCACCCAGCGTTCCGCGGCGTTGATTTCGAGGATCTGGTTGAAGTATTTGCTGCAATCGATCTGCACGCCCGTGCCGATACTCTGCCCGGCTTGCGAGGTGCCGCCGCCCCGCGCCGTGATGGGCACCTGATGCCGCCGGCAGATCTCCAGTGCCTTCAGGATGTCCTCCTGGCTGCGCGGTATCACCACGCCGAGCGGCACGATCTGGTAGACGCTGGCATCGGTGGAATAGAGGGCACGGCTCAGGCGATCGAAGCGAACTTCACCGCGGATGGATTCGCTGAGTTCGGCCTGCAGGCGCGGCGCATCGATGCCGCCCGCCCCTTGTGCGGCCAGCACATCCAGCCCGATCCTGGCAGGTTCCGCGGTCATGGTTCCTCTCTCGCCACGCTTTTTCTTTCTCGTTCCCACGCAGAGCGTGAGAACGAGATCACGAACTGCTGGGGCATCACATCCCGCGCTCGCCGAGCGATTCCAGGATTGCCTCGCTATCGAGCATGGTTTCACGCAAGGCCGCCAGCGTGTTCGCGTCGGGCTGTTGCCACAGGCCCCGTTGCGCCGCTTCCAGCAAACGCTCGGCGATCGCGTGCAAGGCCCACGGATTGCTCTCCTCGAAGAAGCGCTGCATTTCCGGATCCAGCGCGTACTTTTCACTCACCTGCTGATACATCCAGTCGTCGACCACGCGGGCGGTGGCTGCATAGCCGAACAGATAATCGACGGTGGCCGCCAGTTCCAGCCCGCCCTTGTAGCCGTGCCGCGTGATGCTCTCGAGCCACTTCGGGTTGGTCACGCGCGTGCGAAAGACGCGCAGCACTTCTTCTTTCAGATCGCGGACGCGCGGGCTGCCCGGGTCCTGGCTATCGCCGAAGTAATGCCGGGGCTGCCGCCCGGTCAGGGCGCGGATGGTCGCGATCATGCCGCCGTGAAACTGGAAGTAGTCGTCGCTATCCAGGATGTCGTGCTCGCGATTGTCTTGATTGTGCAGGGCCACGTCGATGGTTGCCAGGCGTTGACGGAAAGCGGCCCGGGCATCCACGCCTTGCTCGGCAGAGGTGTAGGCGTAGCCGCCCCAGTTGACGTAGACCTGGGCGAAGTCGTCGTCGCCTTGCCAGTTGCGTTCGTCGATGAGGGGCAGCAGCCCGGCGCCGTAGGAACCGGGCTTCGAGCCGAAGATGCGATAGCGGGCCTGTCGGCGTGCCCGGCCGCGCGCTGTGCCCGCGGCGACCGCGTCGGCCACCTCTTGCAAGTAGTGGCGGCGCGGATAGTTGAGCTCCGCGCTCTCGTCGGCCCGCACGACCAGCTTGACGGCGTCGTCGAGCAGTTCGATGAGGTGCGGAAAGGCGTCGCGGAAGAAGCCGCTGATGCGGATGGTGACATCGATGCGGGGCCGCCGTAGTTCTGCGAGGGGGATCAGCTCGACGCCGCTGACGCGGCGGTTTTCGCGCTGCCACACCGGGCGAAAGCCGAGCAGGGCCAGCACCTGGGCCACGTCGTCGCCATGCGTGCGCATGGCACTGGTCCCCCAGATCGAGATGCCGATGGATTCCGGCCAGCTGCCCGTTTCGCGGCGATGCCGGTCGAGAACTTC
>JBFWSD010000473.1:0-5778 GCA_050248575.1 Gemmataceae bacterium | reverse complement strand
CTTGGACAACTCCTCGTCGAGCACTGGCCGCAGATCGCGTGTCAGCATCTCATTTTCGTGGGTGGAGGCGGAGACCGCCGCGCAATCACCCAGCGGCTTCTCGTGCGTGCTGCGGCGAATAGATCCGCGCCGGGCCCGCCCGGCTATTTGCAGGGCAACCTTATGTAGCCAACCTGCAATCGACCCATTGGCGAAGTGCGGCTGCGCCAGCATGGCAGCCTTGCGTGCCACCACGACAAACGCGGCCTGGAATGCGTCCTCGGCAAGGTGGGCGTCGTTTAGTATGCGCCGGCACACACCCAGAACCATCGGACCGTGCCGCCGAACGAGAACGCCAAATGCCGCCTCGTCGCGCTCGCTGGCAAATCGCTCCAGCAAGGCAGCATCCGACAAACTATCTGCGCCGTGCAGGCGAAGCAGCGTCTGTCGAATGGCTTGACTGGGGGTCCCGTTGCCCATGACAGGGTCTCGACTTGATGGAAAGGTGCTTCTAACCTGAAGCGCCGCTTTGTGTAGAATAGGCGGGCATTTCCCGGGCAGATACAAGATTCTCGAATCCTATCCCCAAAAAAGAAAATCCGAATCCGGACTTACACTCAAGTCTTTGGCACGCAGCGGCATGCGTTCGCGGAGCAATTGACAACGGAATGTCGTGCCCGTTTTTTGCGGACCATGGCAGCCGTCCGTGACTATTCAGGTGAGATTCCAATCAAGTCGGCATCGCTTGAAGGAAGTGCCAGGGATGTCGGTAATGAGCCACAGTTTGGAGCGATCAACCAGGACTCGGCCCCGGTTGCTGTTCCTCATGGAAGCCGTCGCCCTGGCGCATGTCGCTCGCCCGCTTGTGCTGGCACGATGGGCCCAGGAAAACGCTTACGATGTCACTATCGCCTGCGGGTCAGCTTACGCCGACATCGTCCGCGCTAAAGGCTTCGAGCCAGTGCCCGTGCCCACCATTCTGCCACAGACATTCTGCGGACGGATTGAACATGGGCAGTTCTTCTACCAATTGACAGAACTGATGGACTACGTCCGGGCGGAACTGGCACTGTACGAGTGCATCCGGCCCGACCTGGTGATTGCCGATTTTCGCCATTCCGCAGTGGTCTCGACTGCAGTTGCGGGGCTGCCTCTCGTTTCGCTTGCCAATGCGTACTGGAGCCCGGCACATCCTTGCCGGTTTTCTCCGCCGGCGAACTTGTTTCGGAAGTTGCCGAACTGGGTAGTCTATTCCCTATTTGCTTGCCTTCGGCCTTGGCTGTTCCGTACGTTCGGCACGCCGATCCTCAACGAATTGCGAAATCGTTTTGGCCAGCCGTTGATCGACGATTTTCGCGAACATTACACGGCCGGCGTCTGGTGCGCCTATCTGGACTTGCCGGAACTGGTTCCGGTGGCCAACTTGCCGGCAAATCACTTTCACCTGGGCCCGGTCATCTGGCAACCTACCGACCCGCCGCCGTTGCATGTCAAGCACACTGGCTGTCGGCCCTTGGCTTACGTCAGCATGGGAAGTACGGGCGATCTTGCGGTCCTGCCGAAAGTGCTGCATGCCCTGATGGAGGCAAACTTCAATTGCACGGTTTCCGGGGTTAGCGACGCTGGCGCCAAACAATTGTGCAGTTCCATGCCGAGGCTTGCAAGCCGCGCTCGCTTCGCGCCGTTGGTTTCACCCGGCGAGGTGCTCGAATCCGCAGCCCTCACAGTCTGCCATGGGGGCAATGGCACGGTTTATCAGAGTTTGCGAGAAGGCGTACCTGTCCTCTGCTTGCCCAGCAATCCGGATCAAGCCTTGATGGCAGCTGCGGTTGTCGAACAGGGCGCCGGGCTGGCAGTGAATCCTTCACGGACGAACCTTCGGAGCCACCTGAAGCAGCTGGCCAGCCACGACTCCTTCAGGCGGGCCGCGGAAAAAATCGCCCGCACGATGGCCGCGCACGACTCAAAAAGTCGCTGGCTCGATTTTCTCGAACAGGTGGTCCCGTCCGCGATCAATGAATTCATACCTGGAGTCCGGACGCATGGCTGATGCCACTCTTTCCTGCTCAGTCAATTCTGGAGAACCAGCTTCCCCGGCGTGGTCTTATGCCGAAGCCTTTTCGCGCCACCGCGGATTGGTGACCGAAGAGGAACAATACAAGCTGAGGTGCAGCCGTATTGCCGTGGCCGGGATGGGCGGTGTCGGTGGCGTGCATTTGATGACCCTCGCCCGCCTCGGAGTCGGAAACTTCACCGTTGCGGATGCCGACTCCTTTGACGTTGCAAACTTCAGTCGCCAATACGGCGCGACCATTGCCACGCTTGGCCGCAACAAGGCAGAAGTCATGGCCGAAATGGTCGAAGACGTCAATCCGGAAGCTCGAGTGAAGGTCTTGCCCGAGGCCGTGTCACCCGAAAACGTCGGGCATTTCCTGCAAGGTGCTGACGTTGTCATCGATGGTATCGACGGGTACGCCATCGGGGCACGTCGCCTGCTGTTCCATGAAGCAAGACGGCGCGGACTCTGGGCAATCACGGCCGGCCCCATCGGCTTCTCCGTAGCCTGGCTGTCGTTCTCGCCTCACGGCATGTCGTTTGATGAATACTTCGACCTGAACGACGACATGGACTACTGGGATCAGATCGTGGCCTTCGCCGTAGGTATGACCCCAAAGGCAACCCAGCGCAGCTACTTCGATCTGGCAACCATGGATCCCGAATCCAAACAGGGGCGCACAACCGGGCTGGCGTGCAGCCTGTGTGCGGGAGTGGCCACGGCCCAGGCACTGAAAATCATCCTGGGACGCGGCCCTCTTCGGCCGGCTCCCTGGTACGGGCAGTTCGATGCCTATCAAGACACGTTCCGACAAGGGCGGCTTCGGTGGGGCAACCGCCATCCGCTTCAGCGTTTGCGACGCTGGCTCGTTCGACGCTGGCTGCGAAGTCAGCTCGGCATGAAAAGCGAGGTCTATCGTGATCGCTGATGAAATCGACGCTCTGGCCGCGAAACAAACCTTTCATCTCCCCAGGGAGATGATCGCGGACATTCGAGCATTGTCCCGAGTGTCGCACTACTACACGCCGGCCGTTGTGGCCAGCAACTGGCTGGTCATCATTGGTTGTGCGGCGATTACCTTGTACTGGCCGCATCCCTTGGCAGGGGTCGCCGCCATTGCGGTTGTCGCTACCCGTCAGAATGCGCTGCTCGTTCTCATGCACGAGGCCGTGCATGGACGTATGGTGCCGAGCAAGTCCTGGGGCGACTTGATCAGCAACTGGTTCTGCGCCTACCCGTTCTTTGTTTCAACCGAGGCATTTCGCCGCGACCATCTGGCGCATCACTCCAATGTCAACACCGACGATGACCCGGACCTGCAGCGCAAGCTGCGGCGGCCGAGCGAGTGGGAATTCCCCAAGACGAAGCTTGAGCTGGCGGCCCTGCTGCTGAAGGACCTTTGCGGCCGCGGCCTCGCCGATTTCGCCAGCAATTTCATATTCAAACTCTCCAGTTTTCGAGCTGCCGGTGAAGCAAGCCGGGCTCGATTCAGCGCGTCGCTCGAACTGGCATGCTATTACGGCTTGATCGCAGTGTGCCTGACTGTCAGCGGGCTCTGGTTGGCCTTTGTCTTCCTGTGGCTGGTGCCCTTTTTCACGATTGTCCCGATCCTGGTCAGAATACGATCCATCGCCGAGCATTTTGCGCTGCCGGCGGAGACCGAACTGAACTCCACGCGCAACACGTTGTGCCCGCTCTGGGAGCAGCTCGTCATCGCTCCGCACGGCATCAACTGGCATCTCGATCACCACCTGTTCCCATCAGTGCCCTATTACAACCTTCCCTTGCTTCACGACGTCTTGCTAGGCGTTCCGGAATATCAAGAAATGGCTGCGCAGGCCAATGGCTATCTCGGCAGTAGTTCACAATGCGTCTTGCAGCAAGTTACTCCCGCGGTACCAAGATTACTTGGCAAAGAGAATGAAACGTGACAGCAGAGAGCTGAACTCCCTCAAACCAGGACTGGAGCCCATATGAATGGTTCTGCAGGTTGGCTCAGCCGGTGTTTTGTGGTGGTGCCCTTGTTCGTCGGTTGTGCCTCGAAGGAAGAGCCCTTAGCTTCGCCGCCAGCGACGCGAGACGTCGCTGCCAAAGGCGTGGTGGAAGGTGCCCGGCGCGAAGTTGAGGTCAAGCCGGAAATCGCCGGCACCATCAGCAAGATGCAGGTTCGGGAAGGGCAATCGGTCAAGAAGGGAGAAGTGCTCTTCGAAATGAGCAGCGACAGTCAACGGGCTCAACTCGAAATGGCCAGGGCGGAACTGGGCTCAGCAGACGTGCAAGCCCAGCATGCGGACAGCGATTTTCAGCGCTCCAGTTTGCTCTTTTTCCGCAACGCGATTAGCAGTGAGGAATATGACGACCAGAAATTTCGGCGGTTACTGATGCAGTCACGTCTGGCCGAGGCCAGAGCCCGGCTCCACTTGATGGAATCGAACCTCGCCAAGACGCGAGTGCTTGCGCCCTCCGACGGCCGCATCTTGCAGGTGTTCGTGGAATCCGGGGCCTCGGTGGGGCCGGATGGGCCTGTGCCCGTCTTGCGGCTGGCTGATCTGTCGCGTCGGCGCATTCGCGTATTTATCGAGGAACTGGATGCGTCGCGTGTCGAGGTCGGACAACTTGTCCGCGTCAATGCCGACGCTTTTCCGGATCGGGAGTTTGTCGGCAAGGTCGCGGTGATAGCTTTGCGCATGGGCCGGACCGCCGTGATGAGCGATGCACCGGAAGAATACCGGGACGTGTACTTTCGAGAGCTACTGGTCGATCTGGATCGTGGCGAAGAGTTGCCTTTGAATTTGCGCGTGCAGGTCAAGATCGTTCCTGAGTCGTAAAGGCTAATGGGCCATTGCCCGACCACTCATTGAAAAAGGCATGCTCGTGAACAACAAGAAACGGGAAGGCATTTCGGAGGCGCTGGTGCAGCGCACCGTGTTGACGGCACTTGAGTTTGCAGGCAGGAAGAAGCCTGTCTTGAGTCTGGCGTCGAGCGTCATGAATGAGATCGATGACGAGGCCATCAGCTGGGCCTGCGCCATCAGCCCTCTACCCTGGCTGTGCTGGGATTACATGAAACGGAAGTTGCATCAGCAGCCTTCCATCGAGTGACCTGAGCACAAAGGATGGTGAATAAATGCGCGGCGTGATCCTGGCAGGCGGGCATGGCACCCGGCTCGGTGAATTGACCAGAGTGACCAACAAGCATCTGTTGCCGGTGGGTGCCTATCCCATGGTCTATCACCCACTGAAGAAGCTGACGGGCGCGGGCATCGACGAGATCCTGCTCGTCTCGGGCACCGAGCACATGGGGGACTTTATCGAACTTCTGGGGTCGGGACGAGAGCACGGCTGCCGCCTGACCTATCGAGTACAAGATGAGGCCGGCGGAATTGCCCAGGCGCTTGGACTGGCGGATTCGTTTTGCCGGGAGGATCGCTGCGTTGTCATACTCGGAGACAACGTCTTTCGAGATCCGCTAGACGATCTGCTCGCCGAGGCCAACAGGTTCCCAGACTACGCTTGGGTGACTCTCAAGAGCGTGACCGACCCCGAACGCTACGGCGTCGCCCTGCTCGACGGAGACCGCTTGATCGAGCTTGAGGAAAAGCCGGCCCGCCCGAAGAGCAATCTGGCAATCGCGGGCGTCTACGTCTATCCACCCGACGTGTTCGAGGTGATCAAGACGCTGCGACCAAGCCGGCGCGGCGAACTCGAAATCACCGACGTGAATCGGCACTACTTGAGAAAAG
>JBFWSD010000472.1:0-5782 GCA_050248575.1 Gemmataceae bacterium | reverse complement strand
TAGGTCGATTCGTCGAGGTGTGTGTGCGTGAGCACGCCGGTGCGAACGAGTCCGTCTTCCGTGGTTACTTCCCACAGCTGGTAGTGCGGCGCGACACTGAGATTGGGCTCGAGGATCGATTCGAGGATGCGCTTGCGTTCCATCAGCCCGATGGTGGACAGTTCCGGGCCAACCGATTGCCCGCGTCCATCCACGGCGTGGCAACGATAGCAGCCCGCCAGCTTGGGCTGGAAGAAGATGCGGCGGCCCGCTGCTTCATCGCCGCGGCCCTGCAGCTTCTTCAGCCACGCGTCCGTGTCCTTCACCTCGGGTCGGTCCTTGAAGAACGGCTTGCCCAGCACGCGGGACGACAGATCGCTCTTCACCTTCTCCACGGCGGCTTGCTGCTCCGGGCTGAGCTTCGCCTTGATGAGGCAACGCAGCGCCTCGTCGCGCAGCGCGGAGGATTTGTTGCCAACGAAGGGCAGGATATCTTCGATCATTTCTTGCCCGCGTTCAGCCAGGCCAGCGAGCGCCTGGGCCCGGATCGCGACGGGCTGTTTTTCGTCCTTCGCCAGCTCGCGCAGCAAATCGAAACGCTGCGCGACGGGCAATTCGCACAACAGCCGCACTGCCTCCAGGCGCAAGTCTTGATCGTCGCTCTCGATCAGCTTGCGGACCAGGTCGAGCTTGAGATTCTTGTGGCCCGCGGGCACCAGGCGGAGGGCCATCGCCTTCAGGGCCGCCGGCGCTGCCGGGTCGGCCAGCCGGGCCAGGAAGTAGTCGGCCAGCTTGTTGTCGCTGACCTCCTTGCCCTCGATGCGGGCCAGCGCCGTCGCATAGCCAAGATAGAGAGGCGGGCTCAGCTTCGGATCTTCGAGCCCGGCCTCGAGCTGCGGACGGAAATCGCTCAAGGAATCATCGGCCACCCACTTCACGGCCAGCAGTCGAACTTGCGGATCGGCATCCTTGAGGAACTCGGGCAAGCGATTCGTCTTGCCCGCCCGGCGCAGCGCGAGGAGCAGCCCGGCGCGCTGACGTGGCGACAGCTTGGCATCTTCGATCGACAGCAGTAACTCGGGCAACTTCGCCAGCCTCATGACGGCAGCATGCCGCAGGAACGGATCGTCGTTGTCGAGGATTTCGACGAGCGTGCGCGTGGAACCGGCGGGCAGCCCGGCGATGGCCTCGAAGCGGACGCAACCCGGATGGCTGGCATTGACGAAGGTAGAAACATCGGCCTCGCGTTCGCGCAGCCCGCGCACGGCCATGGCCCGCAGGGCCGGCTCCGCATCTTTTTCAGCAATGCTCCGGAGGTCGACCTCCGGATCGCGCGCTTGCAAGAGCGCGGTGAGCGCCGTGGCCCGCACGCGCACGTCCTTGTCCTTGAGAGACTCGCGCAGCTTCTCGCGTCCCTCTTCACCCAGAGCGAGCAGCTTGCGGGCCACGGCTTCACGCTGTTCTCGGGAAGCTCCGGTCGCTAACGCTCCCGGCTCGAGTGGCTTCTGCCTGGGTGCGTCTTTCCAGCGGACGTGCCAGACGGCCCCCTTGCCGTGCAGGTTGTAGTCGCGCAGCACCCAGTCGGTGACAAACAATGAGCCGTCGGGGGCCACGGCGATGCCGACCGGGCGGCAATCGGCGGGCCCTTGCACGAATGGCTTCTGCTCGCCGAGGATGGTTGCTCCCTGTTCCTTGACGATATAACGTTCGACGCGATGGTCGGCCCACGCGGCCACCAGGAGTTGCCCGCGATACTCAGCGGGCAGCCCGGTCGATTCGTAAGAGATGATCTCGCAGGGTGCTTCGCCGGTGCCGGCCATCTGGGGCAACACGCCGTAAAGTTGCCCGTTCCAGGCCTGGAAGGGATGTCGACCCGAGCGGCCGTAACGGAACTGGTAGCCGTAGTTGCCCCCCTCGACCACGTGCAGCAAGCGGCAAGGGGGCGAGGCATCGGGATCGTTGTCGGCGGCCACCACGCGGCCAAAGATATCGCGCTCGATGCCGAACGGGTTCCAGAAGCCGGTGGCCACGCGGCGAAGTTTCTTGCCGTTGGCGGTGCAGGTGAAGATGTTGCCCCCTTCGCCCTGGTCGGCGAGCGTGGTGCCGTCGGCGCCGATCAGCTTGTAGGCGGCCCCCAGGTTCTCGCCCAATCCGAAGGTCAGGTTGCCCGCGAAGTCGAAGCACAGCCCGGACAGGCCGTTGTGGGGATAGTCGCCCTTGGTGTCGAGGAAGACGATGCGCTGGGAGCTATCGGCCTTGCCGTCGCCGTCCGTGTCGGGCAGGCGGAGGATCTCGTTGCGCGTGGCCAGGTAGATGGTGCCGTCCGGATGGCGGGCAATATCCATGGTCTTCTTCGTCCCCTCGAAGAAGGTGGAGAACTTGTCGGCCTTGCCGTCGCCGTTGGTGTCTTCAAGCAAGCGAACGCGGTCGTGCTTCAGCCCCTTGTAGCCGGCAGGCGGGAAGTGGGTATGACTCTCGATGACGAGCAGGCGGCCTTTCGCATCAAAGCAGGCCCCGATGGGATGGACGATGTCGGGATCGCCCGCGAAGCGCTCGACGACGAGACGCGGATCCGCCGCCTTCGGCTCGTCGGCAGCGCGGAGGTTCATCGACAAGCACAGGATCACGAGGAAAGCAGAATAACGACTCATACACTCCCCCCGGAAAGTGGGGCAGGTTTTCAACCTGCCACGGATTGGCCCTCGTTCCCACGCTCTGCGTGGGAACGCACCACCGCGACGCTCTGCGTCGCGCGGCCAGATTGTGAACCGAGTCCCTCGCCTGTATCGCCGCGGAGCGGCAGGTGGTGCGTTCCGCGTAGGAACGAGGTCACGTGTGAGGTCACACTGTCTGCGGTTCGGGGGCTGGTTCCGTGGCGCCCGACTTGATCGGGCCGCGGAAGAGCGCCACGAACAGCACCAGCGAGATCATCACGCCCCCCGCGGGAACCAGCCAGAACGAGCTCCAGTTCACGGTGCCGTCCACGGTATAGTGTTCTTTCAACAAACCGGAGAGTTCGCTACCGATGAACATGCCGGCCCCGTAGGTGAGGAAGCCGAACAGGGCCTGGGCACTGGCGCGGATATCGCGCGGCGACTCGTTGTCGACATGAATGAAGCCGGCTGCCAGGAAGAAATCGAAACAGATGCCGTGCAGGGCCACACCGATCAACACCAGGAAGTACGGCGAGCCCAGCGCGAACAGGCCGTAGCGGATGCCCCAGCAGAGCATGCCCAGGGCCAGCACCCACTTCATGCCGATCCAGTAGAGGAAGAAGGGCAACAGGGGCAGCAACACCATCTCGGCCACCTGGCCGATCGCCATCACCGAGGTCACGTCGGCCCCTTTCACGCCGGGCGGGCCATGCTGCAGGAACGGTCCAGTCCAAGCGTAGTAGAACGCCAGCGCGATCGTGATGATGAACGACACGCCATAGAAGACCGCGAAGGAAGGCTCACGCAACAATCCCAGCGCCTTGAGGAAGGGGAGAGCGTCGCCCGGCTTGCCCGTCGGGGGCGTGTGCGGCAGCATGAAGCTCCAGATCCCCAGGAAGAAGGACAGCACGGCCGCAAACAAGAGCGGCAGGGTGAAGCGTGTTCCACCCAGCATGATCGACCAGCCCAGGATGGTCTCGTCATTGTCGGAGGCCGAGTAGCCCGCGAGCAATTGCGTGATCGCCAGGCCGGCCATGATCCAGCCAATGGTCCCCAGCACGCGCACGCCCGGAAAATCGCGGGTCGCATCGGGCATGTGGGTGAAGGCAATCGAGTTTGACAGCGCGAGGGTGGGCGAGTAGACCAGCGCGTAGGCCAGCGCCAGCCAGTAGAACTCGGTCGCATCGGTCACGGTGGCCAGGTAACAAAGCAAGCCAGCGCCGACCAGGTGCAGCACTGCCATCAGCCGTTCGCTGGAAAAATAGCGGTCGGCAATCTGCCCGATGAAGATGGGCGATAGCATCGCGCCCAGGTTCATGGTGGCATAGACGCTGCCGATCAGGGCCCCTTCGAACTTCATGGAACCAAGGTAGTTGCCAAGGTTTACGAACCACGCGCCCCAGACGGCAAACTGCAAGAACATCATGCCGGAGAGGTTGATGCGCGGCCCCATTTCCAGGGGGGGCGCCTTGCCGGAAGTTGATGCGGCCAGTGGTTCCATGAACGCACTCCTCGCTCGCGCTTGCTCGCAGTGTTCGGCTGGTGAAAGGGTTAATGTAAGAGAGCCACCTGCAGGGTGCAAACGAAAAACAGTGTTGCGCGCACCTGGCGAGCAATTGGCAGACGTATCGGCGGTTTCAGGAGATCAGTTGCCGAGCAACGCGGCGCGAAGTTGCCGGGCTGTCTCGCGGGGCTCGTCGGCCTGACACAGGGCCTGGCTAACCGCGATGCGCTTCGCTCCCGCGGCCGCCACCTGGGCGACATTCTCCAGGGCCACGCCGCCCAGCACGAAAGCGGGCAGGCTCGTCTCCGCACTTGCCTGCTTCACATACTCGAGTCCCGCCAGGGCTGCGAAATCCTTGGTGTGCGAGGCGAAGGTCGGTCCAACCCCCACATAGCTGGCCCCGTCGCGAATGGCCTGCCGCAACTGCTCGAGATGGTGCGTGCTGACGCCGATGAGCGCGTCGCTGCCGACGATGCGGCGAGCTTCTTTCACGGGCATGTCTTCCTGCCCGAGGTGAACGCCGTCGGCCTCCACCAGGCAAGCCACGTCGGGCCGGTCATTGACAATGAAGAGCACGCCCGCTCGCCGCGTCCAGCCCCGCACCTGGCGGGCCCGTTCCAGCAAGCTGCGATCGTCGAGCTGCTTCTCGCGGAGTTGAACGATGTCGACGCCGCCGGCGGCCGCCTCCTGGATGGTCCATTCAAGCGAAGCTGCACAGCTTGCCGCGCTGACGAGCAGGTAGAGGCGCGCTTCGGCCAGCTTCGCGCGGGCACCACTCCCCAGCACCAGCATGCGTTCGAGCGTGTATGAGCGATAGCGCAGGGCTTCGAGAGACTTGCCCGCGGCGGCCTGGTGCAGCTTGGCAAACTCTTCCAGGCTGCGAAGCGCTTCTTGCAGTCTCTTCAAGTTGGCCTGTACTACCGAAAGAAGTGCGGGCCGCGTTTGCTCCGCCGGAGTGCTCAACGATGTGCCGACATCGCGCAGGGTTTCGCGGGCTGCCAGCCCGAGGGCAGGATCGAGGCTGCCCAGCACAACAGCCAGTTCGTGCCTCATCTCCTTCAACTCGCGGCTGAGGAACGCGTCGTCGAGCACGAAACGGCAATAGTCCTCGATGACACGTAGCCCCTCGCGGGCACGGTTGCCGGCAGCATCAAGGATGCGGCCTGCGTCCATTCTCTCGCTCACGTGAGCCAGCCGCAGCGGCTCGTCGAGGGCAATCGCTGCTTGTGGCGAAGCGGACGATTCGACCGGAGCAATCTCCTGTTCCAGCTGAGAAAAGGAGAGCCCAAGCTTTTCCAGCTGCTGCCGCAAGCCAATCTCCCCGCGCAAGAGGGCAAGCAAGACCTGCTCGGATTGCAGGGCACCAGGGTCGAAGGAGGCATTCACGACCAGGCGGGCATCTTCGAGGACGGTCTCTTCTGCGAGTAATCCCGCGCCGGTACTGGCCGCACACAGCTGCTCGATGGCAGCGAGATCGAGGCCGGCACGCTGGAGCAGCAAGCGCGGGCGGCCCTCTTCCTCATCGACCAGGCCGAAGAGCAAGTCGAGTGGGCCCATGCGTTCGTGGCCACGCACCCTGGCATGGCGGCGGGCGGCCTCGAAGGCCCGCGCGACTGCCGGGGTGGGCTCGGTGCGGCTCATGACG
>JBFWSD010000471.1:0-5803 GCA_050248575.1 Gemmataceae bacterium | reverse complement strand
CTGAGCAGTAATGACGTTCCTGCTCGAACCACACAGCGCTGGCACGCTGTCCCCGCACACCACCCCACACGCAGGCAGCTGGTTTCGTCATAACCTTGCTGCTCTGGGGATAGTCAGGCTATCCCCCCTTGATTGGACTATAGCCTTTTCTACGCATCGAGGACAAGAAAAAGCTCATTCTCTACTGTCCTTTCAGGAAAAACCCCAGTTTCGGGGCTAGCTTTTGTTCAGGTGTCAAGCTTTCAACCTGGCTCCTCTCTAATACAATGCGACAGCTGCCCTTTGCCCGGACAGCCCGTTCGGCTTCCTCTGTCCCACGGAAAGGAGCCTCTCATGCACCGATGCCTTTTCCTCCTGCTGTTGTTGCTGCCACTGCCCGCCAACGGCGAGCCTTTCCGCAAGGTCCTGATCAGCAGCAAGGAAAACTTGCGCCTCGACAGCCTCGAGGTCACGGGCAAAGAAATCACGCCGAAATGCGCCGTGCCCTGGTCGGTGCGCAAGCAGACCTTGCATGGTGGCAAACAAGAAGGCGTCGACATCGTCGTCATCGACAACGGCAAGTTCGAGATCAGCGTGGTTCCGACGCGCGGCATGGGCATCCTGTCGCTGAAGGCCGGCCAACTCCGCCTCGGCTGGGATTCTCCCGTCACCGACGTGGTGCATCCCAAGTTTGTGAACCTGAACGGTCGCGGCGGGCTCGGCTGGCTCGACGGCTTCAACGAGTGGATGTGCCGCTGCGGTCTCGAAAGCGCCGGCGGGCCGGGACCCGACAAGTTCATCAACAACATCGGCGACGAGGCCACCATGGACCTTACGCTGCACGGCAAGATCGCCAATCTGCCTGCCCAGTTCGTCGAGCTGAGCGTCGACCGCGAGGCTCCATACGCCATTCATCTGAAGGGGACGGTCGACGAGAAGATGCTCTTTGGCCCCAAGCTCGAGCTGGCCACCGAGCTCATCATCGTGCCCGGCGCAGCCAGCTTCCGCCTGGAAGACACCGTCATCAATCGGGGCACGCAGCCACAAGAGTTCGAGATGATCTATCACACCAACTTCGGCACGCCATTGCTCGAGAAAGGGGCCGTCTTCATGGCGCCGCTCAAACGCGTCAGCCCGTTCAACGAACGGGCCGCCAAAGGCATCGGCACCTGGAATCGCTACGCGGCTCCCACCTCCGGATTCATCGAGCAAGTCTATCTCCTCGAACCTTTGGCCAATGAAGCGGGCAACACCCTCTTGTTGCTGCGCGACGCGGCCGCCGAACGCGGGGCCACCTTGCGTTACTCGATCAAGGAGCTGCCCTGCCTGACCTTGTGGAAGAACACCGGCGCGCTGGCCGATGGCTATGTGACCGGGCTCGAGCCCGGCACCAACTATCCCAACCATCGTTCCATCGAGCGCAAGCAGGGCCGCCTGCAGAAGATACCCGGCGGTGGCCAGCAACGTATGACCATCGACTTCGGCGTCCTCACCAGCAAAGAAGAAGTGAGTGAAGCCGCCCGGCAGATCACGGCCATCCAGGGCAAGATCTCCCCCACCATCGACAAAGAGCCCCCCGCACGCTGATGCCGGAAACCACCCAGCTACTTGCCGACCTGGTCGCCATCCCCAGCGTCAATCCCATGGGGCGGGAAGTGTCCGGCCCCGAGTATCTCGAAGTCCACGTGGGCGACTATATCGAGTCGTTCTTGCGGCCGCTTGGCGTATCGATCGAGCGGCAGACGATCGCGCCGGGCCGAGACAACATCGTGGCCCGCTATCAAGGGGGCAGCGCACGCAGCATTCTCTTCGAAGCACACATGGACACGGTCCCCGCCGAGAACATGATTGTTCCCCCCTTCTCGGCAACATTCGAAGGGGGCCGCTTGCATGGCCGCGGCGCCTGCGATGTGAAGGGCGGACTGGCCGCCATGTTGACCGCATTTGCCCGCCTGGCCCGCGAGAAGCCGCCTCACTCGGCCAGCGTCCTCATGGCCTGCACCGTCGATGAGGAACACACCTTTCTCGGAGTACAACGATTGATGCAGGGACTCGTTGCGGACGAAGCCATCGCCGCCGAGCCCACGCAGCTCCGCATCGTCCATGCCCACAAGGGCGTGGTCCGCTGGCACCTCACGACGCCGGGCCGCTCCTGTCACAGCTCCACACCCGATCAGGGCGTCAACGCCATCTATCGGATGGGTAAGTTGCTGGCTGCCCTCGAGTCCTATGGCGGGCAGCTCAACGCGACACGACGCGATCCGATCCTCGGCCCCGCCACCCTGTCCGTGGGGCGCATCGAAGGAGGCTCGAGTGTCAACACCGTGCCCGATCGCTGCGTCATCGAGATCGATCGCCGCCTGATTCCTGGCGAGGAGCCGGATGCCGTCCGCACCGAGCTGGGCGAATTCCTGCGCAACGATGGGCGCATCGACTTTCCGTTCGAACTGTCGCCCGCCTGGATCAAGTGCCCGGCTTTGAGCTCGGATAACTCGACGGAACTTGTGCAACGACTGGGCGCGTCCATCGCTGCGGTACTGGGCAGCCATCAGGTTGAAGTCGTTCCTTATGGCACCGATGCGTCCACCATTGCCCGGGCGGGCATTCCCACGGTGGTTTTTGGCCCGGGGGACATTGCCCAGGCACACACCTCGGACGAATGGATCGATCTCGAACAACTCGAGCAGGCCAGCGAGATCCTGTATCGTTTCGCCGCCAGTTAACCCCGGCTTTGCGGGGCGCGAACAGGTGCCGTGCGAGAATCCCCTGTCTGACAACAATACTGACCGCACGCTGCAAAGCTGGGAAGATCGATGCTGCCTCGTTGCGAACGTCATCTTCCGGCCAAGCCGCATAAACGTGAGGCACCGCAAGCAACCGGGCCGCGCGCAGCGCCCTTCCGTCTTGCCCGGTTTGACTGATCGGCCGCATCGGTTAGAGTTGTCTGGAACCGGCTGCAATGGCTGGTTCGACCGTACCCATCTCCTGCACACAACAGGTGCGGTATCCCGATTTACGCCTGGCAAGGAACGGGCCTGCTGGCTCTTCGCGAATTGTGCCAACCCGTTCGTCGAAGGGCTCTGGAACCACCTTGCCGGGCGGAATCACTTCCCCGGCTCGCTTGTCAACCTCTCTGTTCCAAGCTAAAGTTTCACTACCTACCAAGACTTGCGGGGCAGTGACATGACGGACACGGAAAAGCGTTGCCTGGAGGAATCGGGCTTCGTGGTCCTTCCCGACTTCATGGGAGCCGATCTGTTGCGCGAACTGCGCGACGCGGTCGAGGCCCTCTATGCCTGGGAAGGGGACGAGGCTGGTGCCGAGTTCAAGCAAGAGCCAGGCTGCCGCCGGCTTGCCAATCTCGCCGACAAGGGCGATGTCTTCCGCCGCATCATGATCGATCCCCGACTGCTCGAATACATCGCCGTGGTGCTTGGCCCCGACTTCAAGCTCAGCAGCATGAATGCACGCTCGGTGGAGCCCCATGCAAGCAGTGCCCAGCCGCTGCATGCTGACATGGGGGCCATCGCCGACGAGCAGGGCTACTGGGTGTGCAATTCGGTCTGGCTGCTCGACGACTTCACTCCGGAAAATGGCCCGCTGCGAATCGTGCCGGGCTCACATCGGCTGAACAAACTGCCTCAGGAAGTGCTGGCGGATGTGGCCGCGCCGCATCCCGACGAAGTCCTGGTCACTGGCAAGGCGGGTTCCGTCGTGGTCATGAACGCGCACGCCTGGCACGGTGGGCTCGCCAATGGCACGCCGCGGCCCCGCACCGCAGTGCATGTCTTCTATGCTCGCCGCGACAAGCCGCAGCAACAGTATCAGAAACAACTCGTACGGGCCGAGGTACAGGCGGCCCTCACGCCGCGGCAGCGCCACATCCTGGCCCTCGATGATCCGCACAACGACGCGGTCAGCGCCGAGGTAGCCGTCCGCAGCGGCTTCTTGAAGTAGCGACGTACAACCGCACGCCTGAGGCCCGGCTTCTATCGCGGCAGGCGACACGAATTCCCCAGGGAACAGTCCGGGCTTCTTTCCCGGCTTCGCCGCGGTTTCCCGGGGAACCGTTCATTCCCGGCGGCGGCTTCTGTAGAATCACCACAGTCCACTTCCTCTAGCCCAGGACGACGATGGTGACGTACGACTTTGCTGGAAAGACAGTGCTGGTCACGGGCAGTTCGCGCGGCATGGGGGCCGCCATCCTCGAAGCCTTTGCCCGCGCGAAAGCCACGTGCATCGTCAACTATTTCGCCGATCCGGCGGGCCAGAACCTCAAAGACGCCGAAGAGACGGCGGCCCGACTCAAAGGGCACGGGGCCAAGGTTCACATCCTCGAAGCCGACGTCAGCAACTACGCGTCCGTCGAGAAGTTGATGAAGCAGGCGCAGGAACAGGCGGGCGGGCTCGACATCCTCGTCAACAACGCCGGCATCATCCGCGACCGCACCGTGAAGAAGATGTCTGCCGACGACTGGCACGCCGTCATCCAGACCAACCTCGACGGCGTGTTCTACTGTGCGAAACTGGGCGCGGAAGTGATGCGCGACGGAGGCCGCATCGTCAACATCTCCTCCATCTCCGGAGTGGCCGGCTTCCACGGGCAGGCCAACTACGCCGCCGCCAAGGCGGGCGTGATCGCCCTGACCAAGGTGTTGTCGAAGGAATTTGCCCGGCGCGGCATCACGGTCAACGCCGTGGCCCCCGGTGTGATCCAGACGCCGATGATCGCCTCGATCAAGCCCGAAGTGATGGCCGAATACGAGAAACAGATCCCGGTTGGCCGCGTGGGCAAGCCCGAAGACGTGGCCCACGCCGTCCTTTTCTTCGCCTGCGCCGAAAGCAGCTACATCACCGGGCAGACACTGCCCATCACCGGCGGCTGGTTCTGACGCTGTCCTGGTTCGGAACTGTGGTTTACGGACGAAGTAATGAAACAACTCACCATCGTCGTCAAGCCGTTCCGGGCGGAGGCCGTGCTCAAGGCCATCGCCGGCATGAAGGTGATCGCCTGCGTGGCCCAGGAGGCGAAGGGCTACAGCCGCCAGAAGAGTTACCTGGAACGTTACGCAGGCAGCGAATACAGCATGGCGTTTCTGCCCAAAGTAGAAATCACGGTCTGGGTCGCCGACGACAAAGCACGCGAGCTGGCCGACCGCATCGTCCGCACGGCCCGCACGGGCCGCATCGGCGACGGCAAGATCTTCGAAGTGGATATCAGCAGCCTGCCCGAACCGCTGGAGTTTTGAAGCTCCCCACTACGTCATCTTCAGCAGCACCTTGCCCTTGCGGCCCGGTTCCTCGGCGGCCTTCACCGCTTGCTGTATCTCATCGAGCTTGAAGCTCGTGCCGATTTCGGTGCCTACCGTCCCCTGGGCCAGTAGCTGGTTGATGCTGCGGAACAGGCTCAGCATGGTCAGGATGTTCTGCTGGCGGATCCAATTGGAGAGCCAGAAGCCCTCGACGCGGCGGTGGCCGCTCATGAGATGGCGGGCATCGAAAGAAATGGGCTCGCCCGACAAGGTGCCGTAGCAGAGCATGTGCCCCTCCGGGCCAAGAGCACGCAGAGCCGCCGTGCCTGCTTCGCCTCCCACGGCATCGATGGCATAGGAGACCCCTTCCCCGGAGGTCAACTCTTTCACGCGCTCGTCGATCGATTCGTCCGCGGTACAGATGACGGCGCTGGCCCCCAGGTCGAACAACTCCTTTACCTGCTCGCGGCGGCGCACCACGTTGATGGTGCGGAAGCCTTGCATCTTGGCCAGGCGGATGACCATGCGCCCCAGGGCCGAACCGGCGGCCGTCTGCAAGAGCCAGGTGTTCG
>JBFWSD010000470.1:0-5805 GCA_050248575.1 Gemmataceae bacterium | reverse complement strand
CCGGCCATGTTGTCCCCTTTCCGACATCTTAGTGCAGTCAGCCGCCGGCGCGGCACGTAGATTTCGGAGCTTTTTCGGAACGCGGAGGGCTGCGGACCGAGCCGGCCCCAGTGTCACGCTGAAGACGCTACTATGACGTGGCCGCCAGCGGCGAATAGTTGGCATGAATTCCTTGGGCGTGGCCAGCGCCTCGCCCAAGGCTGCTTTCGTGGGGAGACGCGAGCTTGCGCTACTCTCGCCGTGCCTGGACCCTCGTTGAACTGCTGGTCGTCCTGGAACCTCACCGGCACAACAATACCCTACCTGGGCCGAGGCGACGGTAGCTGTGGTGCCAGGCTTGGCTACGCTCGGGCAATACACGATGCCGCGCTTTCGCAGTTCTTGGTCCGGTCGCCGTCAAACCGACCGACTTGCCGCACGCAGGCGGGACAGTTTCAACCACTGGCAACAATTCGGTGACGTCGTGAACGGTTGGAGCCGGTTGCGGTCGCCGCCAGCGGGATGCCGTTGGCATCAACGACCAGATGCTCGCCTCCCCTTCGAGTTCGGTCAGCAGAACCTCATGCAGTCGACTCCACACTCCAGCCTTGTGCCACTTGTTCAGATAGTTCAGACAGGTCATGCCGCAGCCCAGACCGAGTTACGGGCATGTCCTCCCTGGGCCTCCGTGCCGCCATTGCCGTCGTCGTGCTCACTCATGATCGTCAGCTGCTCTAGCCAGAGCATGCCGCCTCGCAGGGCGTCAGCCATGTTGAGTTCTTTCAGCGACCTGGTACGTTTCATGCGACCCTCGTAAGCGGTGCGGAGTTGTCTTGCTTGAGCCAGTGCAGGCAAACCCAATGCCAGGACCGCCAAAGACGGAAGTAACAAAATTCATTGGACTTATGATTCTGATCCGGAAGGTGCCAGTCGTCCATTTGACCAGTAAATCGCCGCTGCTGACGATTGCATGAGCGCGCCCGTTAGTTTTCGATGTTGGCGGAGTTGCCGCCGGGCGATCCCACGACTGGCAGCCCCCTACTTGGTTCAAATTTCGGTTTATCGATCCAGCCCCGTGTGATGTGAAAGATCGTCGCGCGTGTGGTGGCGAATTTGCTGCCATTTGTGGATAACCCATTATCATCCAGCGCTCTCGCGGCAACCCACCGGACTCAAGCCAAAGCCCTTTGGGTCACGGATTTCAATGCTTGGATCGATTTTCCTGCGGCAGCGCAGTCTCAAGCAAATTGGCGCAACAATTGCAAAGCGTGTCTTGCAGGAAACCGAGGAGCAATAACGTGTGCCGTCGCGAATCCAACACCTCAAGTGATATTTCGTATATGTGGCACGTGGAGCTTGCGCATGGACTTGACCTGATGCGTGCCGCCCATGGCGCGCACACGTTCCCGCGGCACTTTCACGAGACGTTCGTCGTGCAGGCCATCGAGGCCGGCGCAGACGAATTCTATTGCGACGGCCGCAATTACCGAGCCGAGGCCGGCTCCTTAGTACTGATAAATCCCGGCGAAGTTCACACCGGACAGCCTGCCGTTGGCAGGACGCTGCGCTACTGCAGCCTGTACCTGCAAGCACGATACGTTGCAGAGGTGGCGGCGGAGCTGGGCTGGCGTGGAAGCGGATTTCCAGAGTTTCCCAGGTGTGTGGTGCGTGCGCCCCGGCTGGCCAATCGCGTATTGCAGCTCGGTGCTGCGCTCGAGCAGCCCGACTCGTTGATGCAGGCGGAATCCAGCCTATTCGAGGGAGTGACCGAGATCTTTTCCGTGGGCGGCTTTCGACCACGGGTCGCCGCTCCGCTCTCGGAAACGCCGCGCGTGAAAGCGGCGTGTGAGTATCTTGAGGCCAACTTGTCAGGGCAGCCCACTCTCGATGAACTCGCGGCCATCGCCGGGGTCACCCGCTTCCACTTCCTGCGCTTGTTCCGGCGCACCACGGGGCTGCCGCCTCATCAATACCTACTGAACCTGCGCGTCGAGGAAGCTCGACGGCAGCTAAGGCAAGGCGTGCCGCCCGCGCAGGTTGCGGTCGCGCTCGGTTTCACCGATCAGAGCCACCTGAATCGCTACTTCAAGCGTCAGATTGGACTCACGCCGGGCCGCTATCCGTCGCCGCCCGACGACGCCGCGAAGATTGCGGAAACTTAAGGCGCCACAGAGCAACATTGTCCAAGACGGCCTTGCCCCTCAAGGTAAACTGCGACCTAGAGGTACGCGCCGTTGTTGCGACCGGATCTCGCCAAGCAAAGAAGGCTTACCCTCATCGAGTGTTGCTACGCTTCCGAGTGGTTTACCCACATCCGTCTGCCAGGCACCTCGCGACATCGCATCGTTCCTACACAACGGCTTGCCCTACTGGACCGCATTGCCATGGCGACAAATGAGCGCACGAACGACGGACACCACCCGGACGCTGAAAACGGCGCGCTGGTGCCGGTTCCCCTCGAAGAATGGATGAAGGGGAGCGTGGACGCGCTGGTTGAACATCTCCAGCCTGCACTCACTCAGTTCATTCGCGAGCGTGTGGGCCAGAGCTTGGCCGAGGCCATCCATGCCCTCGCCGACAACTTCGAGAACATCGTCGCAGGCTCGGCAGCCTGGAAATCGCCCGGGCTGCCGGTCTCTGAACCCACGCTCTTTCGGGAACCCGCGGAGCCGGAGGCCGTCGCCGAGCCGGAAACCGAATTTGCGAATCAAGAACTGCCTGCTCCGGCGGAGTTGCCGTGCTACGGCTTGGAGAGGTGCGCCACTGGCGACACAAATCCCGAACCGGAGGCGGTCCAAGTCCGTGAAGATTTGAGCGAACCGGCTCCTGAAGTGGAGGAATCCCCGGGAGTCACCGAGCAGCCGACGGCCGAGAGTCTCGCTGTCGAGAGTCACGTTCCCAATCTAGAATCAGCCGAGGTCAACAAGCCAACTGCGCCGGCGCGTGCCACCAGGCTGGCCCCGGCGGATACGCCCACGCTGGTCATTAAGAAGCGCAAGCAGACCCAGTTCGAGATAGACATCCATGACCAGCAGCGTGGCCACCACGAACCTGTATCGCAGCTCACCGGGCATCTATTCGCGGAGGCCGAGGAGCACCGCCACAAGGGGGAACGGGCCTTGGCCCTGGCCCGTTACAAGGAAGTGATCAAGCTCGATCCGCTCTTTGTGCCTGGCTATCGCGAGCGGGGCCAGTTGCTTCGCTTCGTCGGCGAATTGGACAAGGCCCTGGAAGACTTGATTCGCGCTTGCGAGCTCGATCCCACACATGCCGAGTCGTTCCTGCGGCGGGGCAACGTACTGGCCGATCTCGGCAAGCTCGACGAGGCCATCGCCGACTACACTTACGCCATCCACTGCGATCCACAGCAAGCGGTTTATTATCTCAATCGAGGTCTGGCCCGGGCGAAGAAGCAGGCCTACGCCGAGGTCATCGCCGACGCCGACCAGGCCGTCGCCCTCGATCCAGAACTGTCGGAAGCCTACTTCATTCGCGGCTACGCCTTCCACCGCCGCTGTCGTTATGACGAGGCGCTGGCCGACTTCAACCGCCTGCTTGAGCTGAATCCGAAGAATGCGCTCGGTTTCAACGAGCGCGGGCTCGTACACGTCTCCAAAGGGCAGCACACCGAAGCCATCAAGGACTACGTTCAGGCGCTCAAGCTGTGTCCCAAGCTCTTGCTGGTTCGCTACAACCGCGGCATCGCTTATCGCCTCAAAGGCGACTACGAAATGGCAATCGTCGACTTTAGCGAGATCCTGCGCCGCAAGCCGAATAATCATCAAGCCTATCTGAATCGCGGCCTGTGCCACCTGGCCCGGGGCGATTTCGACCGCGCCTTGCCCGACATCGCCCAGGCTCACGAGCTGGCGCCGGATAACAAGGAGATTGCCTCACGGCTGGACGAAGTCCGGGTTGCCTTGAAGGAGCACAATCGCACGCTGTCGAAAGTCCGGGGCTTTCGCTTGCCGGGCAAGGAAGAGGCACCGACCCACTTCATCAGCGTAACCTGTCCCGACTGCGGCGCCACAGGCAAGATCAACTGGGGTAAGCTGGACTTCCTGTTCCAGTGCAGGGGCTGCCAGCACGTCTACCGCATTGACCAGGGCGGGCAACTTGTCAAGGTGCATGATCCGCATAAACGGATTGCTCAGGCAACCATGGCACCGGCAGCTCCGCAGCCCGCGCCGGCACCAGCGGCACCGCCAACCGCCCCGCGGCCCCGCCGCAAGAAGAGGAGTGACGACTACGGATTCCAGTTGCCTGCCATCCCTTGGAAGCGTCTGGCGACCGCCGCGGTCGTCCTCTTGTTGCTATCGCCCGTCTACCTCCTTTTTGCTTATCGCAGCGAGCCGGTCAGGAAGTGGCAACGTTTCAGCGTGCCCGAGCTGTGCACGACCTTCCAGTACGACGCGGCGAAACGCAAGCAGTTCGAAGAGGTCGAAATCGAGGTCCGCGGCCTGGTGCAGGCCAACAATCAAGAGGAAGGCGGTGCCGTGCTCGTGCTCGGCACCAAAGACGGAGACGAGCGTGTCGTTTGCCAGCTCGACACGTATGCGCTATCGACGAAGAGACTGTTGCCTGTGGCCCAGATGGGCAAGTACGTCATCGTCAAGGGTACCATTGCCAAGGTCAACGACGAAGGCGTGAATCTGGCGGGCGTTCGCATCGCCCTGGTGTTTGATCAGTCTCCCACGCGCGGCCTGACCGTGGGCGACCGACTCGACTGACAGAACCGAAACTCTCACACAGGAGATCCCGATGAGAAGACGAAGCGGTTTTACCTTGATCGAGCTGCTGGTGGTGATGGCCATCATCGGCGTCTTGATGAGCTTGCTGTTCCCGGCGGTGCAGAAGGCGCGCGAGGCGGCCTCGCGCACGCAATGCGCAAACAATCTGAGACAGATCGGCTTGGCCATTCATAACTTCGAAGGCAATTACCAAGAGCTGCCGCGAACTTTTTACAACGGCAATGCGGGCTGGGGCCAGGCCAATGGAGATCCTTCATTGATGGGTTGTGGACCGCTGCTGCTGCCCTATCTCGAACAGGACAATCTGGCGCAGAATTATGCCAAGCGTATCGACTTCGAATATGCTCCGAACGATGCCATTGTCACCACACCCGTCAAGGCTTTTCTCTGCCCGTCCGCAGGTGGAGCTGACCGCAAGGTCAAAGGATCGTTCAATGTCGCGGCGCTCAATCACGCTGTTAGCGACTACCAATCCGTTCGCCAGTCCAATGCAAGTCTAGGGCCTGCCGGGGACCTGGGCGGAATTGGCGCCCTGGAACATCAACTCCCGGGCAGCATTCACATTCGACCCAAGTTTGCCGACATCAAGGACGGCTTGTCCAACACGATCGGCTATGTTGAAAGGGCCGGGCTTCCCGACCGCTATGTCAAGCGCACCAAGGTGGCGGCCGGCTACATGCATGACACCTGGTATGGTTCGTGGGGCGGCTTTGCCACGTTCTGGCTCGACACGTACGACGAAGACGGTACGCCAAACCCATTGGGTGGCACCTGCACCATCAACTGCTCCAACATCAGTCCCAGCACGGCCACCAATCCGCTTGGCAATGTCGGCGGCCTGTACAGTTTCCATCCAAACGGTGTGAATGTTGTGATGATGGACGGATCGGTGCGCTTTCTGCGCGAAGGCATGAGCGCCCTCACGCTGTTTCATCTGGTCAGCCGCGCTTCGGGCGTGGTCACCCCCAACGACTTCTGATGCTCTCGGCATCGGAGATGTCGGTTCAGGCCGACATCTCCGATAGCCATGTCCCCATGAAAGACTACTTGGAGTTGAATCATGTCGATCCTACGA
>JBFWSD010000469.1:0-5811 GCA_050248575.1 Gemmataceae bacterium | reverse complement strand
TTCATCCTGGCCATGTACCACTTCCGCATGAGCGACTTCTAGCATGCGCTCGACATGCCGGCGCGGATTCGCGACAAGGTGGTGCAGCTCGACGTAGCCACGCCGGCCAGGTTCCTGATGCTGGCCGCCTTCCTGTCGGTGCTGCATTCCTTCCTGGAGGAGTACTACTGGCGCTGGTTTGTGTTTGATCGTTTGCGCGACTTGCTGCCAGGCTGGCTGGCCATCGTGATCAGCAGCCTGGCGTTCATGTCGCATCATGTCATTGTGCTCGACGCATATCTGCCGGGCTCGTTCTGGCAGGCGACCGTGCCCTTCTCGCTGTGCATCGCCGTCGGCGGCGCATTCTGGGCCTGGTTGTTCGCCCGCAGCGGTTCGCTGCTCGGGCCATGGCTCGGGCATCTGCTCGTCGACGCCGCCATCATGGCGGTGGGCTACCAGATGCTGTTTGCCGCTCAGCGGTAGCCGCCCGCGATGAACAGGGTTTCGCCGGTGAGCCAGGAGGCGTCTTCCGAAGACAGGAAGGCGACGGCCGGCGCGATGTCGCGGGGCAGGCCGATCCGGCCCAGCGGCGTGGTGGCTTCGATGGTCTTGCGGAACTCGCTCTCGGAAATTCCGCCAGCATCCAGTCCCTCGGTTTCCACCATGCCGGGATTGACCGAGTTGACCCGAATGTTGCGCGGGCCAAGTTCCTTGGCGAGCGTGCGCGTCACGGAATCGACGGCCGCCTTGGTTGCACTGTACACCGCGGTGCCGGCGGGCGAAGCGGTGGCGGCCACCGAGCTGATGTTGACGATGCTGCCTCCCGGCCCCATGTGCTTGACCGCTTCCTGGGCGCAGAGGATCAGCCCGAGGACATTCAGGTCGAACATCTTGTGGAAGTGTTCGGCGGTCACCTCTGCGAGCGGGGCAAACTCGTAGATGCCGGCGTTGTTGACGAGGATGTCGACCTTGTCGAAGGCCTTCCTGGTTTCGGCGAAGAGGCGCTGGATGTCTGCCTGCCGCGACACGTTGGCCTGCACGGCGATGGCCTTGCCCCCTTGCTTGACGATGTCGTTGACGACGCGGTCGGCGCCTTCCTTGCTGGATGAATAGTTGACGACGACGGTGGCGCCGTCGGCGGCGAGTTGCCGGGCGATGCCGGCGCCGATGCCCTTGGAAGCGCCGGTGACGACGGCGATCTTGCCCGCCAGTTTCTGAGCCATGGAACTGCTCCTTGTTTGCGACTTGTGTTTCTGTACCGTTGAGTAAATAATAGAAGAGAAGCCGCGACGAACAAGTGAAAATTTGTACTAATCGGTAAAGAAAGGATGAAGTTCCATGCCGGCGGGGCGTCCGCGCAGCTTTGATGCCGAGCAGGCTCTCGATCGTGCGCTCAAGGTCTTCTGGCGCAAGGGCTACGAAGGTGCCTCGCTGCCCGAGCTGACCCGGGCCATGGGCATCAATCGTCCCAGCCTCTACGCGGCCTTCGGCAACAAGGAAGCGCTGTTCCGGCAGGCGGTGCAGCGTTACCTGGACGGGCCGGCCCGGCATGTGCGGACTGCCCTGCAGGAGACGACGGCCCGCCAGGTCGCCGAATACTGGCTGCGCGGCTCTCTCGAGCTCATCACCAGCGCGCGGCAGCCGCGGGGCTGCTTCCTGGTGCAGGGCGCGTTGACGTGCGGCGATGCTGCGGCGCCTGCCCGCCGCGAGATGGCCCGCCAGCGTGCGGCCGGCGAGGAGGCCTTGCGCGACCGCTTTCAGCGTGCCATCGACGAGGGAGATCTGCCCAGGGGCAGCGATGCCGCCGCGCTCGCGCGCTACCTCTGCGCTGTCGCGTATGGGCTGGCCGTGCAGGCCGCCAGCGGCGCGGAGCGCGGCGAACTCGAACAGGTCGTGGCCCTCGCATTGCAGGCCTTTCCCGCCAAGATCTGAAATCCGAATTCCGAAATCCAACAGGGCTCGTATGCTAGCCCTGGAGGCTTGCACCGGCATGAACTTCACCGATCTACCCCGGTTTGCCCGCAATCTCAATCGACTGCGCGAAATCCTCACCGTGCTCAGCAAGTATGGCCTTGCCGACTGGCTGAGCCGCCATCCCGATATCCACTTCACCAGCGTGCTCAAGTCGAAGATGCCGGAGCGTCTGACGAACGCGTCGCACCCGGCGCGAATCCGCATGGCCCTGGCGGAACTCGGGCCAACCTTCATCAAGATCGGCCAGATCCTCAGCACGCGCCCCGATCTGGTGGGGCCGGAACTTGCCCAGGCCCTGGCGGCGCTGCAAGAAGATGCGCCGGTGGACCCGCCCAAGATCGTGCGACAGACCATCGAGCGCGAGCTGGGGGAGCCCGTGGAACAGCTCTTTGCCAGCTTCGACGACGTGCCCCTGGCCTCGGCATCGATCGGGCAGGTCCATCATGCCACGTTGACCACGGGCGAGGAAGTGGTGATCAAGGTGCAGCATCCGGGCATCGAGGACAAGATCCGCACGGATCTCGACATCTTCGTGGGGCTGGCGGAAGTGGCCGAGCAGTTGCTGCCCGAGCTGCGGCGCTATCGGCCGCGCGAGACCGCGAGCGAGTTTCAGCGGACCATTATTCGCGAGCTGGATTTTGGCCGCGAGGAGCGCAACCTCGTGCAGTTCGCCGCCAACTTCGCGAAGAACACGGACGTGTGTTTTCCGCGCCCGTGCCCGGAGCATTCCAGCTCGCGCGTGCTGACCATGGAGTTCCTGGAGGGCACGAAGGTGTCGGCCGCGGCGCGGCTGACCGAGCAGCACTTCGACCTGCAAGACGTGGCCCGCCGCGGGGCCAACATCTACCTCGACATGATCTTCCGCGACGGTTTCTACCATGCCGACCCGCACCCGGGCAACGTGCTGGTGCTGACCGACGGCCGGATCGGCATGCTGGATTGCGGCATGGTGGGCCGCCTCGACGACGCCACGCGCGATCGCATCGAGGACCTGTTGCTGGCCATCACGCAGCGCGACGCGGGCAAGCTGACGGCCATCATCACGCAGATCGGCTCGACGCCGCCGAAGCTGGACGAGGCCGCCCTGGCCGCCGACGTGGCCGACTTCATCGCCTTTCACGGCAGCCGCCCGCTCGAGGAGTTCGAGATCGGCAAGGCCCTCACCGACATGACCGCGATCATCCGCCGCTTCGAGATCGTGCTGCCCGCCAATATCGCCTTGCTCATCAAGGTGCTCATCATGCTGGAAGGAACCTCGAAGCATCTGAACCCCACCTTCAATCTGACCGAGCTGATGGTCGTCTACCAACGGAAGATAATGCGGCGGCGGCTGTCGCCCGGGCGGTACTTCTCCAAGGTCAAGCGGCTCTACCAGGAATGGATGTACCTGGGCGAGATCTTTCCGCGCAGCCTGGCCAATATCATGCACCAGGCCCAGAAGGGCCGCCTCGACATCCACCTGTCGCATCGCCGCCTCGAGCCCGCGGTGAATCGGCTGGTGGCGGGCTTGCTGGCCAGCTCGTTCTTTGTCGGCGCCAGCCTGATGCTGGCGATGAAGGTGCCCCCCGTGCTGGGCGGGCTGTCCGTGCTCGGCCTGCTCTCGGGCGGCTTCAGCGTGATGGTGGCCTTTCGCCTGTATCTGGCCATCCGCAAGTCGGGCCATCTGGACCAGAAAGATGATGCTTGACAAATGCCGGTCGGGAACGGTAACTTTAACGTTAAAGAAACTGAACTTGCTACGAGTACCCCATGACCATCCGTGAAGTTGCCAAACGTGCTGGCGTCTCCTTGCAGACCGTCTCCAACGTCCTCAACGGGCGTACTTCCCAGATGGGGGACGAGACGCGCAAGCGCGTGCTGGAAACCATCAAGGAACTGGGCTACTATCCCAACGCGCACGCCCGCGGGCTGCGTTCGCAACGGACGCGCACGCTCGGCTACCTGACGCTCGATCCGTCGGCCCGCTTCCTCAGCGATCCGTTCCACGTGGCCATCCTGAGCGGCATGGGGGATCGGCTGCGCGAGCAAGACTACAGCTTGCTTGTCCAGGCTCTCGATCCGGAGCAGCCCGAAGAAACGTTCAATCAACTGTTCCTGCAGCGAAGACTCGATGGGGCCGTGGTCCACCTGTCGGGCAGCCAGGCCCTGCGACGCCGCTGCGTCCAGCAATGGACCAAGAGCGGCCATCCCTTCGTGCTCATCGAAGAGAAGGCCAAGGGGCCGAACTGCGCGTGTGTGATGGCTGCCAACCGCAAAGGCGCCGAGCGGGCCGTCGAACACCTCGTCGCGAAAGGGCACCAGCAGATTGGCTTCCTGCTGCCCGAACGAGGCTGGCCGGCCGTGGAAGAACGCCTCGAAGGCTACAAGGACGCGCTGCAAGCGCTCACTGGCAGCGAGCCGCGCTGGTGGACCGTGGAAAGCGAGCAGGTCGAGGCGGCGCGGGCCACCATGGATGCCGTGCTGAAGAGAGAGAAGAAACTGACCGCGGTGATCTGTTCCAACGACGTTCTCGGTCTGGGCGCCTTGCAAGCGGCCAAGGCGCTGGGCCGCAGGATTCCGACGGAGTTTGCCATCGTCGGTTTCGACGATTTCGAGTTTGCCCGTTTCGTGGAACCGCCGCTGACGACGGTGGCGCTGCCCGGCTACGAGATGGGCCGCCGCGCCGTCGAGCTCCTGCTCGAACACCTCGAGCAAAAGGGCTTCACCGAGACGGAGATTTCCTTTGCCACCCGCTTGATCGAACGAGGCACAACGTAGACAATCAATTGGTTCCCGAAGGAACACCCACCCCCACCTCCCCCAAGGAGCCCCCCCATGTTCTCGATCTTCGATCCGACCAATCGGAAAAATCGGCGTGATTTTTTGAAGATCGGCGCCCTCGGCCTGGGCGGCCTGACCTTGCCCGACCTGCTCAAGGCGCGGGCTGCCAGCAGCACGCACGACCGCTCGGTCATCTTCCTCTTTCTCCACGGCGGGCCGAGCCAGTTCGAGACCTTCGACCCGAAAATGAGCGCTCCGGCAGGCAATCGTTCGGCCACCGGCGAGATCAAGACGGCGCTGCCCGGCGTCACCTTCGGCAGCACCTTTGAGAAGCTCGCCGCGCGGGCCAAGGACCTGGCCGTCGTGCGCTCGTATCGCCCGGGCGACGCGGGGCACAACATCAAGCCCATCGTGCACGCCGAGACGGGCAACGCCAACATGGGCGCCCTCTATGCACGCCTTGCCGGCGCCAATCATCCCGTCAGCGGCATGCCGCGCAACGTCATGCTGTTCCCGCGCGCCGTCGATGCCAAGACGCAAGAGGGCAACCTTCGCTTCGGCAACTTCCTGTCGAGCGGCACGCTGGGGGCCAACTACTCCCCGTTCAGCCCGACCAAGGGAGGCGCGCTCCAGGAGAACATGCGCCTGAAGATCGCCAAGGATCAGCTCGAGAACCGCCGGCAACTGCTGGCCAGCCTCGACGGTATCAAGAGTCGCCTCGACACGACCGGCGAGATGGATGCGCTCGACCGCTTCCAGCAGCAAGCCTTCGACGTGATCCTGCGCGGGGCGGCCGACGCTTTCGATCTTGCCAAGGAAGACCCCAAGGTGGTCGACCGGTATGACACGAGCAAGCTGGCCCGGCCCGACAACATCAGCAAGAAGTGGAACAACTACAAGAACTACTGCGACAACGGGGCCACGCTGGGCAAGTTGCTCCTGCTGGCCCGCCGCCTGTGCGAGGCGGGCTGCGGTTTCATCACCGTCACCACCAACTTCGTCTGGGACATGCACGCCGACAACAACAATGCCGGCGTGGCCGAAGGCATGGGCTACATGGGTTCGCCGCTGGATCATGCCCTCGGCGCCTTTCTCGAC
>JBFWSD010000468.1:0-5839 GCA_050248575.1 Gemmataceae bacterium | reverse complement strand
GCATTGCCCTCAAGCTCGGCGATCAGCCCGGCGACGAAAAGGCCCGCCGCTGGCTCATCCAGTGGATCCGCAATCCCGGCGTCTATCATCCGCGCACTTTCATGCCGGTCACGCACCTGCACGCCGATGAAGCCGCCGACCTGGCCGCCTGGCTGCTCGAGCAGCGGCCGAACTGGAAGGGCCCGGAAGTGCCGGCCCCCGATGTCGCCAAGCTCAAACAGCTGGCACGCGTCTACCTGATCAAGAGCCTGCCCCGCTACGTGGTCGATGAACAGCTCAAGTCCGACGCCTCCACCGACAAGCTGGTCAGCGGGCAGATCGACAAGGACGATCAGCCCCTCACCGAGAAGCTCGACCTTGCCGGCAAGCTCAAGGTCTACATCGGCAAGAAGTCGATCAACCAGCTCGGCTGCTACGGCTGCCATGACGTTTCGGGCTTCGAGACCGCCAAGCCGATCGGCACCGTGCTGAACGACTGGGGCCGCAAGGACCCCGAACGCATCGCCTTCGAAGACATCTCCGCCTACGTGCACGAGCACTACTATCCGGTTCCCACGGCCACGCAGGAAGACGGCGCGGGCCACCCCGAGGAAGACGGCAAGAAGCCCTTCGAACGGTTCTTCCTCGAGGCGCTGAACGGCCACCAGCGCGACGGCTTCCTCTATCAGAAGCTGCAAGAGCCGCGCAGCTACGACTATGCCCGCACCCGCAGCTGGGACGAACGGTTGCGTATGCCACAGTTCAAGTTCGCCCGCATGCAAGCGGATCCGGTCGAGGGCGAGAAGCTCGAAACCGCCCAGCTGCGCACCGAGACGGCTGCCCGCGAACAGGTGATGACCTTCGTGCTCGGGCTGCTCGCCGAACCCATTCCGTTCAGCTACCTCTACGATCCGGGCCCCGACAAGGCGGCCATCGTCAAGGGCAAGCAGGTCCTCGACAAGTTCAACTGCGCGGGCTGCCACCAGCTCCGCACGGGCATCTACGAGTTCAACTCCGGCCCGGTGGGAGAAGATGGAAGTTATCCGGTACTCGATCGTGCCGAGGCGGCCTATGCCAACTACGAGCGCATCACGGCCAAGGCCGAGATCAAGTTCCCCGAGAGCAACGTCTGGACGGGCAAGCCGAACGAACCCAACCGCCTGCGCGTGTACGGCATTCCTGAGGGGACTCCCCCCAAGGACGCAGAGAGCTACGATCTGCGCCTGACGCAGGCGCTGCAGTTCAATCGCGTGCAAGACGTACACAAGCCGGCCAGCGAGCGGGCCAAGCTCGCCTTGAATTTGCCCGCGGCCGAGAACTTGACCGTGGTGCCGGGCAGCCAGCTTCGCTATCGCGCCGATCCGCACGGCGGCGCCTTTGCCGACCTGCTCGTTCCTTATCTGATGAAGTCCGGGCTGGCCGATTACAACTCGCCGCCGAATGCGCGGGCGGGTCTGCCGCCGCCGCTGTTGCGCGAAGGGGAGAAGGTGCAGCCCGCCTGGCTGTTCCAGTTCCTGCGCGATCCGCAGCCCATCCGCCCCCTAGCCGTGCTGCGCATGCCGCGCTTCAACATGAGCGACGACGAGGCCATGGCCCTGGTCAACTACTTCGCGGCCCAGGACCGTCTGAGCAATCCGGGCATCGGCCTCGATTATCCCTACTTCGACACGCCCCAGCGCGATCCCGATTTCTGGGTGCACAAGACGCGCGAATACCGCGGCCGGCTCGGCAAGGAAAAGCTCGAGATGCGCGCCGACGAGTTCAAACCCATCTGGGAGAAAGTGCTGGCCGACCGGACCGCCGATCTGAAGCAGCAGATCGCCGATCTCGAGAAGGCGATTCCCAATACCAAGGACGCGGACACGCAGAGCAAGCAAAAGGCCCTGCTGGCCGACAGCAAGCGCGAGCTCGAGAAGCTCGAGAAGGGCAACTACGTGGCCGACGAGCGGGCCGCCTGGCTCCGCGAAGGCGCATACGCCACCGATGCTTATCGCTTGCTCGTCAATCGGGCCACTTGCCTTACCTGTCATAATGTGGCAGGGCAGAACGCTGCTCCCAAGGGACCGGACCTCAGCCAGGCCTATCGCCGCCTGCGGCCCGACTGGACCGGACGCTGGATCGCTTCACCCCAGCAACTGCTGGTGTTCCCGAGCGGCTTCCATCCCATGACCGCGTTCTTCCTGGCCAATGACCCGAAATACCAGAACATCTTCCCGGGCGCACCCCGACAGCAAGCGCTCGGGATTCGTGACATCCTCATGGACTTCCCCCGCGTGGCCGACATGCCTGCCAACCGTACCTATCGCCCGCCCGCAGGAGATTCTCAATGAAACGCACTCTCACCTGTTCCCTCGTCGTCGGACTGATCGTCCTCGTGGGCTGCAGCTCGCAAGCTCCCGAGCCGCAACCGCAAGCCAAGCCGGCGCCCGAACTGTCGCTGCTGCCCACGGCCAATGCGGAAGACGCCAACTGGGGCACCGTCAAGGGCCGCATCGTCTGGGGCGGCGACGCCATCCCCGAACGCAAGCCCCTCAATGTCGACGTCGATAAAGACCACTGCCTCGCCAAGGGCGCCCTCCTCGGTGAAGACTGGGTCGTCAACCCCAAGAACAAGGGCGTGAAGTGGACCTTCGTCTGGCTCGACGTCGCGCCCAAGGTCAAGGACAAGCTGCCCATCCACCCCGACCTGAAAGAAATCAAAGACAAGCAGGTCACCATGGACCAGCCGATGTGCGCCTTCGAGCCGCGCGCGGTGGCCGTCCGTGAAGGGCAAGAACTGGTTGTCAAGAACAGCGCGCCCGTCGCCCACAACGTCAACTACCGCGGTCTGCTCAACGCCGGGGGCAACTTCCTCATCCCCGCCAAGGGGCAGTATGTCATCAAGGACCTGGTCACCGACCGGTTGCCCCTCACCGTGGAATGCAACATTCACAAGTGGATGAAGGGCCGCATCCTGGTGCTGCCCCACCCGTACTTCGCCGTCACCGACGCCGACGGCAACTTCGAGATCAAGAACGCTCCCGCCGGCGAATGGTACCTGAAGGTCTATCACGATTCGATCGGCTGGCGCGGCGGCGCGGCGGGCCGCAACGGCGAGAAGATCAACATCAAGGGCGGCGGCACCACCGACGTCGGCAACCTCGAGGTCAAGCCGGCCAGCTGAGTGCCGGGAATAAACCCGCCTGGGCGGGATCGTAATCACCGGGGCACTCCCGTGCGGGCTGCCCCTTTCTATCCGGCAATACCGCAACAAGGATCGTTCCTGGGAGGACCACCTATCATGCAACGTTCGCGTCTGTTCCTGATGATTCCCGCCTTCGCCCTGGCGCTGACCCTGGGCTGCAGCAAGGGCACCGACACGCCCCCGCCCAGCGGCGATACGAGCGCCAAGAAAGACAAGGGCAAGCAGACTCCCAAGACGCTGGAGCCCGTTGAAGTGAAGGCGTCCGGCGGCATCAAGGGCAAGGTGACCTTCGACGGCACGCCCCCCGAACCCAAGAGCCTGGTCGAAGCCATCAAGAAGAACGAGAAAGACACCGACCGCTGTCTCGCGGGCGATACCAACGACCCGACCTGGATCATCGGGCCCGACAAGGGCGTGGCCGACGTCGTGGTGTGGGTCCGTCCCGCCGGCGACAAGTACTTCGTCGTGCCGGATGCCAAGCGCAAGGCCGAAGGCGAAGTCGCCATCGATCAGCCCTTCTGCCGCTTCGAGCCGGCCGTGGTGGCCGTCTATCCCACCTACTTCGACCCCGAATCGAAGACGCTCAAGCCCACCGGGCAGAAGTTCCTCGTCAAGAACTCGGCCCCCATCGGCCACAACACCAACTGGTCGGGCAACAAGCGCTTCAACACCGGCGCCAACCTCAACATCGCTTCCGGCGGCATGGCCGAGATCAATGCCGTCTCCGAGGAGCCCAAGAAGGCGGGCGGCGAGGACCTGATCGAGCTCAAGTGCAACATCCACCCGTTCATGACGGGCTGGGCCCGCGTCTTCGATCATCCCTACTTCGCCATCAGCTCCGGCGACGTGAAAGAAGCCAAGGAATTCGGCATGTACGAGATCAAGGACGTGCCCGCGGGCACCGAGCTCGAGGTCGTCTACTGGCACCCGTCGTTCGGCAAGGAAGTGAAGGTCGCCAAGAAACTGACGGTCAAGGAAGGCGCCACCGAGGACGTGCCGATCTCGATCAAGTAAGTTCGATGCGGATCCATTCAAGACCCGCGGCCGGGCAACTGGCCGCGGGTCTTTTTTATGCGTCCATGCCAGCACCCTCGGAAATTCCGTTCAACACTTCGGCGGCTCTGGGTAAGCTAGAGAGAAGAGCCCGAGCGCGTCCGGCGTCGAGAAAGTGACCTAACCATGCCCGTCGATTGTTACGGAGATGCCTTGCCCGCAGGCGCCCTGGCGCGCATGGGATCGGCGCGGTTTCGCACGGGCGAACCTTACACCGCCCTCTCCTTCACCACCGACGGCAAGGTTCTTGTCTCCACCGGGCAAGGCGGCATCCTGCGCGTCTGGGATGTGGCCACGGGCAAGGAGCTCCGCCAGTTCGGCGTCTACGAAGGCTCGATGATTGCCGCCGCCTGCGCCGGCAATCTTGTCGTGCTGGGCGGGCACGACGGCCAGATCAGTTTCTTCCGGCTCGACAACGGCGACGACCTGAAACAGTTTCCTGCCCACCAAGGGCCGGTGCTGGCCCTGGCCTTCACGGCCGACGGCAGCACGCTCCTGTCCGCCGGCGGCGATTGCGTCATCCGTCTCTGGGACCCGCAGTCGGGCGAGGCCCTCGGCGAGTTCGTCGAAAACTTCGGCGCCTTCGAGATCGTCGCCTTCGCGCCGGACCAGACCAACCTGGCCCTGGGCAGCTGGGAAAGCACGATTCGCCTGTGCGATATCGCGGGGGGCAAGGAGACATGGCGCTTTCGCGGCCCGCGCACCGGCGTCAAGTCGATCGCCTTTGCCCCCGACGGCCGCAGCCTGGCGACCGCTTCCATCGACGGCTCGGTTGGCATCTGGGAGCTGGCCACGGGCCGCGAACGCCGCTCGTTGCTGAAACACATCGACGGCGCCTTCGCGGCAGCTTACTCGCCCAGCGGGCACTGCCTGGCCAGCTCGGGCCACGACACCAGCATCGTCATCTGGGACGTGACGGGCCGCCGCGGGCAGACCGAAATCAGTCTCAACGCGGCGCAACTTGCCCCCTTGTGGGACGAACTGGCCAGCGAGGATCCGGTCAAGGCCTACACGGCGATGTGCGGGTTGGTGGCCGCGCCGCGCTCGACCGTGCCGTTCCTCAAGGCCAAGCTGCTCAACCTGGCCCCGGTAGATCCCAACCAGGTCCACCCGCTCTTGAATCAGCTCAACGATCCGCTGCTGGCCAACCGCGACCGGGCCAGCCGCGAGCTGGAAATGCTTGGCGCCCTCATCGAGCCCTATCTGCAGCAGGCGCTGGCAGCGCGGCCCAAGCTGGAAGCGCGCCGCCGCATCGAGCAGGCCCTCGCCAGGCTGGCCGACTGGGTGCCCTCTCCGGCCACCTTGCAAACGATTCGGGCCGTGGAGACACTGGAACACATCGGCAACCTCGACGCGCGCAAGGCCCTGGAAGCGATTGGCCAGGCCAAGACCGACACCCGCCTCACCCGTGAAGCAAAGAGCTCCGTCGAGCGCCTGAGTGCCCGCCGCTGACGATTCGTTAGCAGCGCGATGCCGAGCCTGAAAGACTCAAGCCATCTAGCCCAGGGAGACGCCGCAGGGGGCAACCAAGAAGCCCGGTTTCACGACCTGCGTTCGCCAACGCGTTGCCACATTCTCGGTTCTCGGTTCTCGGTTACCCGGTTGGTCTTGTTCCAGGCCAAA
>JBFWSD010000467.1:0-5840 GCA_050248575.1 Gemmataceae bacterium | reverse complement strand
CATCGACATGATCGGCTGGCTGCTCTCGTACCGCCTGGCCCACAAGTCGGCGTACATTGTCACGTCGTTTCTGCCCTACGCGGTGCTCTTCTATCTATGTCGCGGCTTCTTTCCGGGCTGGCCCGACCCGTGGACGCTGGCCGCCTACGTGGCCTCGCTCCTGCTTGGCTTCCTGATCGGTTTCTACTTCGAAACCTGCATCGGCATGATCGGTTTCTGGATGCTAGAAGTGTCGTCGCTGCTCTACGTGGTCAACACGGTGAACTTCTTCCTGTCGGGCCACATGTTTCCGCTCGACCTGCTGCCCGGCGACTGGGGCCCGGTCTTGAAGGCGTTGCCCTTCAATTACATGGCCTATTTCCCGGCGGCGGTCTTCCTGGGCAAGGTGCCCGAAGACGAGCTGGCCACGGCCCTGTTGATCGAGCTGGCCTGGGTGCTGCTGTTTTTCCTCCTGTCGCGCGGACTGTATCGCCTGGGCCTGAGGCGATATAGTGCCTTCGGAGGCTGAGCACGAATCGATGAACCACGCGGCACGTTACTTCCGGCTCTTCGGCGCCTTTGCCCGGTTCAGCCTGGCACGGGAGATGGCCTTTCGCGGCAATTTCCTGATCAAGATCACCGTTGAGATGCTGTGGATTGCCATCCTGCTCGTCTTCTACAACACCATCTTCACCAAGACCAGCGTGGTGGCCACCTGGACCGAGTCGGAATACCTGTTCTTCCTGGGCTGCCACGTGGCCCTGGGGGCTGTCATCGAGACCTTCTTCCTCGAGAACTGCAGCCAGTTCGCCGAGCTCATCCGCACGGGCAACCTTGACTTCTATCTGCTGAAACCGATCGACGAGCAGTTCCTGGTCAGTTGCAAGAGCGTCGACTGGTCGACGGTGCCCGCGGTGATCCTGGGCAGCTCGCTCATGGGCATCGCCCTCCATCAGCTGGGCTGGACCTTCGACGCGGGCCAGGTCCTTCTCTTTCTGGCGATGTTCGCCTGCGGCGTCTTGATGGCCTACAGCTTCATGCTGTTCTTGACCTCGGCCTCGATCTGGCTCAAGCGGAACCAGAGCCTCTACGAGCTGTGGTGGCTGTTCTCTAGCCTGATGCGCTATCCACGCGACGTCTTCACGCGGAGCTGGGCAGCCCCGGTGGCCTGGGTGTTCACGTTCATCTTGCCGGTGATGCTGGTGGTGAATGTGCCCGCCAGCGTGATGGTGCGCGTGCTCGAGCCCGGTTTCGTGGGCTACACGGCGCTGTCGACGGTGGTGTTACTGATCGCCAGCCGCGCCTTCTTCCGCTACGCCCTCCAGCGCTATCGCAGCGCAAGCAGCTAACCCGACGTTAGCCCCAAGCGTTACGTTAGCCCGACGCGCCAGCGAGGGCTAGCCCGACGCGCCAGCGAGAGAAAACGATACGCCAGCGAGGGAAAAACGATACGCCAGCGGGGATGGGCATCCCGCGCTGGCGCATCGCTTTTTGCATGGAGGCTAGCGCAGCCCGGCCAGTTCCTGGAGCAGACGCCAGTTTTCCAGGCGTTCCTGCTTGGCCCAGAGAAGCGTCTCGGAAGGATTGCCGTCCTTGTCGAAGTGCTTGGCGAAGCGGCCCTCGCTGCGGGCAAAGTCAATGAAGCTCACTTCTTCGTTCGTCTTGGGGTTCTTGTACCAGTCTTCCTTCACGGCCGGGTTGCCGACCAGCGAAAGGCGTTCTTTGACCTTGTCCCCCTTGCGCGGATCGTAAATCAGGATGGGGAAGGCGCGGGTATCGACGGCAAGGCGGGCCTGATCGCCGGCCATGTTGTCGGCCACGCCATGCTCGGGCTGGCAGGTGGTATAGCAGCACACCAGCGCCGGGCCGTCAAACTCGAGCGCCCCGAGCACCGCCTTGTAGAAGTGGTTGACGTGGGCACAGGTCGTCTGCGCCACGTAGGTGCGCGGATGCATCATGGCGATCTGGGCGATCTCCTTGCGGCGTTCTTGCTTGCCGCCGAAGGTCTTGCCGTGCACGCTCATCTTGGTGTTCTGGCCGGTGTAGGTGGAGGTGCTGGCCTGGCCGCCCGTGTTCGAGTAGACCTGGGTGTCGAGCACGAAGAGCTTGATGTTCATGCCGCTGGCCAGGAGGCGCGACAGCGACTGGAAGCCAATGTCGAACATGGCGCCGTCGCCGCCGATGCACCAGATCGGCTTGTCATTCCAGCCCTTCTGGTCCCAGCGGAGGCGGACGCCGATGGCGTCGGCCGGCGCGTTCTCGAACAGCGAGTTGGTCCAGGGTACCAGGTACGGGTTGTAGGGATACGTGGAAGTGTACACCGTGTTGCAGCCGGTGGCAGCGACGATGCCCCACTGATCGCCGTACTTCGAGCCGGTGGCCGCGCACATCATGCGGAGGGCGGTGCCCTCGCCGCAGCCCGCGCACGAACCGGCGCCGCCCACGTAAATGTGCGTCTTCTCCTTCAACATCATGTCGATGAGCAGGTTGTCGGAGATGTATTTTTCGTTCGACGGGCCAATGTTCTTGTAGTAGCGATGCGTCTTGCGCGCCCAGGACATGACCTCGTCGGTCTTGGGGATCATCTTGAGGGCGTCGTCGTCGCAGACGGTGACGCACTCGGCGCAGCCCTTGCACTTGGACGGGTCGATGATGATCTGGAACATGCCGCCGGGCAGCCCCTTCTTCTTGCCGCCGTCGTAGTACTTCTTGGTCTTCGACCATTCCTTGCCGTAGCGCTCGCGGTCTTCTTCCGGGATGGTCTTCATCTTCTCGGCCCACTCGTCCTCGGAGAGGACCTTGCCGAGGATGGCCGTGTCGGGGCACTCGGTGACGCAATCCATGCAGGCGGTGCAGTTCTCGGCGATGTATTCGGGGATCTCGGGGGAGATGTTGCTGAAGTCGCGAAGGGTGGCGGTGCCGGCCGGGATGAGCGAGCGGGCTACCGACAGGTCGGCGGGCAGTTCACGCTCGCCGTAGCCCTCCTCGTAACCGCGAATGATGCGCTCGTTGAAGTCGACCACGTCGAGCACGGGCAAGCTTACCAGCTTGTAGCCCTGATCGACGGTGGTGCCGTAGCAATTATTGTTGTAGGGGTCCTTGGCGGACGCTTCGTTCATCGAGGGGATGGTTTCGCCGTTCGTCGAAATCATAAGGCTCTCCTGAGACCGCAACCGAGGCGAGCACCTCGATTGTTCTTGCTTGTATGGGATCTCCTCGTTCCGGTCAGGCATTGATGAGATCGCGCGGGATCTCACGCATCTCGCTGTAGCCCCGCTTGACGCAGGTCAGGTTGTCTTGCACGACGCGATCGCCGCGCTTGCCGAAGTACTTGCGCAGGGCCTTTTCCACGCCAGCGTAAACCTGCTCATCGCTCATCTCGCTTTCCTTGGCGTAGGGCGTGAGCTTGAGGAAGGCGCCGAGGAGCACGATGCCCTGCATGCGCATTTGCAGGTCGGCCACCGACGCCACCTCGCGGGCAATGTTCACCATGTCGCAGTAGAACACGCGGATGTTGCGGTCCTTGATCTTCTTCTGGATCTCGGCCGGGATGCGCTTCCACACCTCGCTGGCCTCGGTGTGGGGGGATTGCATGAAGACGGCGCCGCCCGGCTGCAGCCCGCCCAGCGTGTTCGGGCTGAGGATCGCCGTCGGGTCGTTGATGCACAGGAGATCGACATGCTCGAGTTCGCAGTGCATGTCGATGTGCGTGTTGGCAATGGTCAGGTAGTAGGTGGTGGGCAGCCCCTTCTTTTCCGAGCCGTACTTGGGATAGGCCTGCACGTCCTTGCCGAACACGTCGCCGGCGATGGTGGCAATGACCTTGTTGGTGGTGACCGAGCCGAAGCCGCCCACCGAATGGCCGCGCATCGAGAAGCCGCCCGTGGGCCGCAGATCGGGGTCTTCGGTGCGTTTGAGGGCCAAGGCATGATCGATGCCCACGCAGAAATAGTGCTGCCCTTCCGGCTTCATCATGTTCTGGAAGGTAGCGATGATGTCGCCGGGGCGGACGTCACGGCTGCCCAGGCCGGCCGCACCGTGATAGATGCGCGGCACGCGATCGATCTTCTCCTGGCCGTTCACGCCCAGCACCGCGTCGCAGAAAGCAGCCTTGATCTCGCGGGTGAGATGGTTGCCCGTGGTCGACAGCGGATCGTCCATGCGTTCGTAGATGGAAAACGCCGTGCAATTCTTGAGGGCGTTGACGATCTGCCGGGCCGGGAACGGGCGGAACGCGCAGACGTTGAGGCAGCCCGCCGGGATCCCCTTCTTGTCGCGGAGAAAATCGACGGTGGTCTTGCACGTTTCCATGTAGCAGCCCATGCCGACGATGATGAACTCGGCGTCTTCACAGCGGTAGGGCTCGACGAAGTCGTAGCGACGGCCCGTCTTCTGGTAGTAGAGCTGGAAACACTCTTCGAGGATGCCCTCGACGCGGTCGTAATACCAGCGCTGGGCAATCTTGCCCTTCATGTAGCTGTCTTGATTCTGCACCACGCCGGACATGAGCGGGTTGGCCGGGTCCATGAGGTTGATCAGCTTTTCCTTGGGATCGCCGATGTACTCCTTCATGAACTCCTTCTCGGGCAGACGGACCGTCTCGACGGTGTGCGTGGTGAGGAAGCCGTCTTGCACGTTGAAGAAGGGAGTGTGGCTGCCCTCGGCGGCGCGGCGGGCAATCAAGCACAGGTCGCCCGCTTCTTGCGCGTTGCGGCCGAAGAGCATGCCCCAGCCGCAATCAGCGACCGACATCAGGTCGTCGTGGCCGGCGTGAACATTGAGCCCCTGGCTGGTGAGGGCGCGGGCGCCGATGTTCATGAGCACGGGCAAGCGCTTGCCCGCGATCGTGTACAGGACCTCCTTCATCAGCACCAGGCCCTGGCCGGAAGTGAAATTGGTCACCCGGCCGCCCGCGACGGCAAAGCCTTCGCACACGGTGGCCGCCGAGTGTTCGCTTTCTGGTTCGAAGAAGAGGAGCGTGTCGCCCCAGAGGTTCTTGCCGCCATTCATGACGGCGGCGTTGAAACCGCCCCCCATGGTCGTCGAACTGGTAATGGGGTAGGCGCCGGCAGCCTGGGCGACATTGACCTCGACATGCACGACGGCCTCGGCGCCGTCGCAAGTGGTGGGGATGCCGGGGTACTGGAACTTCTGGCCAGCAGCTTGTTCGGCAGTTTCCGGTCCTCTGGTTCCGATCGTGGCAATGCTCATTGAGGTCCTCTTGGTACAAGACAACCTTGGAGGAGCATCCGGTCTTCGAGCGAGGTGAGCGCCGGGTGCCCTCGAACAAACTATCCTGCTGCCCAGGCGTAAAATAAGGCAGCGATACGAAACGTCGATGGGATGTCCCTGCTCGGGAGCATCCCCATACCAGGAGTGTGGGCCGGCCGGCCCCCCTGCGCACATTCTCCGCAGACGGCCAGGTCCTGTGTCGTCAAGGAATGATTATAGAAACATTGCCCGATCAATTCAAATAGAGGATGGACGCAATCTGACCAGATTTTCACTGTGTGCGGTTGTGTCGCATCTCAGCTGACAATCTCCCCCTGTCGACCTTCAGCAGTTTGCCTCGCTTGCGGCGGCGCACCGAGCGGGCGCGAAAGCACCACAAAGTTACACGAAATGTCCGGTTTTTTGTTGACAGTGCCCTGCGCTCCTATTAGTTTTCCTTCTAAGCGCTGGATGCGCAAGTTCTTAGTCTGACGACTGGACCCAACCCACGGAGGGCGAGGGGCGGCTCCGCAGGGTTGGCTTGCGCGTCGCGCTTCCCATACGGTTGGTCCTGCCACTTTTCTACACTCTTCATCCAGCGCACCTTCGGGACATCTCCTCGGCCACGGGGGCCGGGGTTGCCATGGAAC
>JBFWSD010000466.1:0-5855 GCA_050248575.1 Gemmataceae bacterium | reverse complement strand
CATCGATTTGCAGATCCTGGGCATTGGCCGCACGGGCCACATCGGCTTCAACGAGCCGGGCTCCACCCGGCACAGCCGCACCAGGCTCTGCACGCTCGATCCGGTCACGCGCCGCGACGCCGCGGGCGACTTCTTCGGCGAAGAGAACGTGCCCCACCAGACCATCACCATGGGGGTGGGCACCATCCTCGAGGCGCGCAAGATCGTCATCATGGCCTTCGGCGAGCACAAGGCAGGCATCGTCCGCCACACGCTCGAAGAAGAATCGACCGACGCCATCGCGGCCAGCTTTTTGCAGAAACATCCCGACACCTGCTTCATCCTCGACGAGGCCGCGGCCAGCGATCTCACCCATTTCCGCGAGCCCTGGTCCACCGGGCCGGTCAAGTGGACGCCGCAGCTCATCCGCAAGGCGGTCATCGACCTGGCCTTGAAGGTGAAGAAGGCGCTCTTGAAGCTGGAGGACGACGACTTCCGCGAGCACAAGCTGTTCGAACTGCTGCGCGAACATGGCCCGGCAGAACGGCTGGGCCGCCGCGTCTTCGACGAGCTCAACGCCACCATCTGCACCGAGCCCGCGGGCCGCGAAGCGCAAACCGTGCTCTGTTTCAGCCCGCATCCGGATGACGACGTGATCAGCATGGGCGGCTCAATCATCCGCCTGGTCGATCAGGGGCACAAGGTGCACGTGGCCTACATGACTTCGGGCAACATCGCGGTCTTCGATCACGATGCCCTGCGCTTCGCGGATTTCGTGGCGGAGTTCAACAGCCTGTTCGAGATCGATCGGCAGACGTGTGCGCAGGTGGTGCGCGGCGTGCAGGATTTCTTGCGGACGAAGCAGCCCGGGCAGCCCGACTCGCCCGACGTGCTCAAGATCAAGGGGCTGATTCGCACCACGGAAGCACGGGCCGCGGCCCTCGCCTGCGGCATCCCGCCCGAGCAACTCCACTTCATGGATCTGCGCTTCTATCGCACCGGCACCATCACCAAGGCCCCCTTGCACGTGGATGACGTGGGCGACACGGTGCGACTCTTGCAGACACTCGAGCCGAGCCAGATCTACGTGGCCGGCGAGCTCTCCGATCCGCACGGCACGCACCGGCAGTGCGCCGAGTGCATCTTCCAGGCGGTGAATCAGGTCTTTGCCACCGGGCAGACTTTCGAGGTGTGGCTCTATCGCGGCGCCTGGGAAGAATGGGAGCCGCACGAAATCGAGCGGGTGGTGCCCCTCAGCCCGGATGATGTGCAGCGCAAGAAGAACGCGATCTTCCGCCATCAGTCACAGAAGGACCGGGCCATGTTCCCCGGCGGCAGCGACCGCCGCGAGTTCTGGCAACGGGCCGAAGACCGCAACCGTCAGACCGCCAAGGTTTACGACTTGCTTGGGCTGCCCGAGTTCTATGCTCTCGAAGGCTTCGTGCAGTGGCGAGAATGAGGGCAGCCTCGATGTCCGAGCTACCGCTCTGGCACGCCGTCTTCTTGATCCTGTTTAGCATGATTGCCGTCGCACTCGGTGTGTTCGCGGGCGTTGCGGGAATCTGGGAAGATGGCCGGCGCTTGCTGGGCCGTTGATTCGTCAAAGTGTTGGCCCGATGGACCACGGGGCAAACTCTTCCTCGCCCACTCCGGCCGTCTCGCTCTTGGTCTTCTTGCCGCTGGCCACCGCCAGGATTTCCTCGAAGATCTGGCGGCCCACTTCCTCGACCGGAGTGCCTTCCAGGATCACGCCGGCGTTGATGTCCATGTCGGCTTCCATGTGGCGATACATCGGCGAGTTGGTGGCAATCTTGATCGAGGGCACCGGCTTGCAGCCGAACACCGAGCCGCGGCCGGTAGTGAAGACCAGCACGTTGGCCCCGCCTGCGACCAGGCCGGTCATGCTGACCGGGTCGTAGCCCGGCGTGTCCATGACCACGAAGCCTTTCGTCTTCACCTGTTCGGCATAGGCCACGACGTCCACCAGGGCAGTCGAGCCCCCCTTGGCAATCGCGCCCAGCGACTTCTCGTAGATGGTGGTCAGGCCGCCCTCCTTGTTGCCGACGGACGGGTTGTTGTTGATCTCGGCGCCGAAGATGCCCGTGTACCATTCCCACCACTTGATGCGATCGACCAGTTTCTGGGCCACTTCGGGGCTACGGGCGCGCCGCGTGAGCAGATGTTCGGCGCCATAGATCTCCGGGGTCTCGGCGAGAATGGCGGTGCCGCCCTGTGCCACCAGCAGGTCGGCCGCGATGCCGAGGGCCGGATTGGCCGTGACCCCGGAATTGCCGTCGGAGCCGCCGCACTGCGTGCCGAGGACCAGCTCGCTGGCGGGGATCTTGGTGCGCTTGACATCGTTGGCGCGGGGGAGCATCTCGGCGACGGCGGCCACCCCGGCAGCCACGGTCTTGCCGATGCCGCCGCATTCCTGGATGGACAGGACGAGCGGGGCCGCCTTCCGCGGGCCCAGTTGCAGGAGTTTTTGATCCTCGATGAGGTGGGTGGCCTGCCCGGTCTCACAGCCGAGCCCGATGAGCAGGTAGCCCGCCACGTTGGCGTGGCGGGCGAATCCGGCCAGCGTGCGTTCGAGCTGATGGTGATCGTCGCCGTCGTACTGCATGGCGCAGCCCCCCTTGTGGGTGATGGCCACCACGTCGTCGACATTGGGGAACTGCTGGAGCAGGCCGGCATAACGTACGCGGTCGGCCACGTACTTGCTGGTGGAGGCGGAGCAGTTGACGGTGGAGATGACGACGAGATAGTTGCGTGTGCCGAAGCGGCCGTTGCCGCGCTCGTAGCCCATGAAGTGGCGTGGCTCGGCGGGCGCGGGCGCGGGCGGGCATTCCTTGCAGAAAGCGTAGTCGCGTTCGAAGAGGTCGGCGGCCAGGTTATGCACGTGGACGTGGCCGCCGGCGGGAATGTCGCTCGAGGCGAAGCCGATGATCTGCCCGTACTTGTAGACGGCCTGCCCTCTGGGGATGGGGACAAGAGCGATCTTGTGCCCGAGGCCGATGCGGCCGGTGATGGGGAGGAGATGCCCATTCCGTTGCAGCTCGGTGCCGGGCGTGAGGTTCTGGGCGGCCACGGCCACGTTGTCTTCAGGTCGCAGCTGAACGGCGACCTGGCCCAGTGCCAGAGGCGGCATAAAGGATATTCCTCGTCAGGTGAGAGATTAACTCAGTGGGTGTGCGTCTCCGCACAGGGCTAGACCCTGAAAAAAACCGGCTTTCCAGCCTATCCATCACCATAGCCATTGCGGGGGGCAAAAGCAATTGGCCGCCGGCGATGCGACGAAAAGAGTTTTCTAGGTGACAAGCAAGGTCTACTTTCTTAGAATATCTACTCTGACTCGCAATCAGAACGGTGACTGACGCTCGTGCCGAGCACTCCCTCCCGGCTTGTGGAGTGGTTTGTCGTTGCCAGGAAAGAGAGGATTGCCCCCTCATGAAGCTCTCGCGCACCGCCTGTTATGCGATCCATGCCGTGGTTCACATGGCGGGCCAAGGAGACCAGGTGGTGATCGGCCACAAGGCCGCCAAGACCTTGGGCATCCCCGAAGGCTTCTTGCTCCGCATCCTGGTATCGCTGTCGCGGGCGCGCGTGCTCTGGTCGATCAAGGGGCCGAACGGCGGTTACCGCCTGGCCCGGCCGGCCCGCGAGATTTCCGTCCTCGATATCGTGGAAGCAGTGGAAGGGCCGGTGCGCGGATCCATCCTCTTCACGGCCAACGACGACGCCAAGGGCGTCGATCGCAAACTGCAGAGCATCTGTGAAGAGGTCAGCGACGTCATCCGCAAGCATCTGCAACGAGTACGGGTCTCGGACCTGGTGGCGAAACGCAAGAGATGAGCAACGTCACGATCCCCGGGTTGAAAGCGTGGTGCCGTTTATAGCAGCTGTGTCAGTGGTGACCTTGCCCGCGCGGCGGCGATAGCACTTCTGGCTCCGGGCGGCGTTGCAGCCACCGGGGCGGCCGCTACAATAAGAGCCACTGCATGGAACCCCCCGGCGCTTCGGGTATCCACTCACGTCGATACCTCCCCCTCGCCACCGGGGTCCTTCTTTCCAGCGCATGCCGGTGATCCCATGAGGGCAGTGCGAGGTCTTTCGATGGAAAAGTGGTTCTGCTGGGGGGCCATGGGCCTCTCCGCCCTGCTGCTGATCTTGTTTGTCGTGGACATGGTGGCCGGCATCCCGTTCATGCAGCTGAGCGCCGCCGTCGATATCCTGGCCATCATGTGCTGCGCCATCCTTTTCTACCTTGGCTGGAACGCGTTTCAGGATCTGCGCTGAAATGAGCATGAAGTACCGCCCCGGTGAACGTGTGTTGATGCTGCAGCATGGCAACTGGAGGCAGCCCGTGTGCGGCCGCGTGCAGGGCAACGGCCGCGTCCGCCCCGACGCCGCGGGCCAGTACCACGTCGAATACTTCATCCGCTTCGATCGCTTGCAGACGGCCCGCCAGTTTCTCGGCACCAGCGTGCGCGAGGAGCATTTGCAACCGCTGGCCCGTCCCTGATTTCCACGCGCCATTCGTCACGATTGCGAGATCCCAGCCTTCCCTTGTCGGTATAATTCTCACAGGGGACTTTGTTCCGACGCGCGCCTGCAGGCGAGCAGGGGAACGAAGCCTGAGGGCTACGTGGAAGGAGGAAGTGACGTGTTCTTTGATCCCATGTACTTGCTGTTCCTGGCTCCTGGCATGCTGCTGGCGATGTGGGCCCAGTGGAAGGTTCATTCCGCATACGAGGAAGCCAAGCAATACCGGGCCGCGAGCGGCTATTCCGGGGCCGAGACGGCCGCCGCCATCATCCGGCAGACCGGCATGGAAGATGTGCGCATCGAGCCCGTGCAGGGCATGCTCTCCGATCACTACGATCCAAGTGCGCGTGTGTTGAGACTCAGCCCGGAAGTTTTCTCGGGCCGCTCGCTGGCGGCCCTCGGCATCGCCGCCCATGAGGCGGGCCACGCCCTTCAAGACGCTCAGGGCTACCCGCTCCTCAAGCTCCGCAACGGCATCGTGCCGCTCGCCATGTGGGGCGGCAATCTGTCGATGATCATCTTTTTCGTCGGAATGGCCCTCATGTACGGCGGCATGGCCCTTGGAAAGCCCGTGCTGTTTCTGGGCATCGGGCTGTTCTCGCTGACCGTGATCTTTCAGCTCGTGAACTTGCCCGTGGAGTTTGACGCCAGCCGCCGGGCCAAGATCCTGCTCGCCGACATGGGGCTGGTAGCCCCGGGCGAAGAACAGGCAATGGTCCGCAAGGTGCTGTCGGCTGCTGCCATGACCTACGTGGCCGCCACCATCTCGGCGATCCTTACCCTGCTTTACCTGATCTGGCGTTCCGGACTGCTGAACTCACGCGATTGAGTGCTCATCGCGGTGGCGGTGGCGGGCCCTTGAACTTGCCCTTGCCGAAGGGCGGCGGAAACGGCGGCGGGCCGTGGGGCAGCAAGAAGCCCCGGTCCGGCGTGCCCCGGAAGGCACGTGGGATGAAAGGAAACTCTTCGGTCAGGTAATAGTGATAGATGCCGTCGGGAAACTCGGGGGTGACGCCGACCCGGCCATTGCACTCATCGAGGTCGCCGGCCCCTTGGACATATTCGTAGTCTTCGACGAAGGTGCCGTCGAAGTTGCCTCCCGGACCGTTGGGCCGCTGCCCTTGCCGCAATCGATAGCTCGGCTTCACTTTCGCAAAGGCACTTGTCTTGTCCTTCGGGTTGGTGTGGCCATAGGGGCCATAGATCGGGAAGCCATCGGCAGCCCAGCCGAGCAGCAGCATGGTCTTGTCGGTTCCCTTCTTGGCGGCCAGCACTTCGATCAGGGCACTGGGAACCCCATGATAGTGGTAGGCCCCGTTGGGCTGCACATG
>JBFWSD010000465.1:0-5863 GCA_050248575.1 Gemmataceae bacterium | reverse complement strand
AATCTCGAAGGCGTGACCTTCCACTGGAACGACGTGCTGCACAAGCAAGGCGCGCCGATCAGGCACGTTTACTTCCCCAGCAGCGGCCTGCTCACTCACCTGGTCACCATGCGCGACGGCACCGCCGAAGAAGGCGCCATCGGCAAGGAAGGCATGGCCGGCCTGCCCACCTTGCTCGGCAACGGCAACGCGCCGCTGGAACTGCGCGTCCAGGTGCCCGGGGAAGGGCTCCGCTTGCCCGTCGAGGTCTTGCGCCAGGCCACCCAGCGCCCCGGCGCCGTTCGTGACCTGTTCCTGCGCTATGCCAACGCCTTCCTGTTTCAGGTCCAGCAATCCGCGGCCTGCAACCGACTCCACCTGACCGCGCAGCGATGTTGTCGCTGGCTATTGACCGCGCACGATGCGGCGCCGACCGACCCACTGCGCCTCACCCAGGCCGGGCTGGCCACCTTGCTGGGCGTGCGCCGCGCCAGCGTGACCGAAGTTGCCCAGGTCTTGCAACAGGATGGCCTGATCCGTTACTCGCGCGGCAAGATCACCTTCTTGCAGCGCTCCGCACTGGAAGGCCGCTCCTGCGATTGCTATCGCATCATCCGCAAGGTGGTCGACGAGCTTACCGGCTAACGCGTTGCAATCCTGCCCGCATCTGTTATGATCCACCTGTCCTGCCCTGCCGGGGTGCGCCCGCTACCGGCGCTAACTCCATCCCACCTGCTTTCTCCTCGCCGCGCGGCGAGGCCAGCCAAGGAGTTCAGCCGATGCTTCGCAAGCCACTCTCCTGGAGCGTTTTGTTGGTCCTGGTGTTCCCTGCCTGGCTGGGACAGCCCGCGGCGGCGCAGGCGCAGCCCAAAGGGCCGATCAGCTTCATCAACGACGTTGCCCCCATCTTCAAGGAAAACTGCTTCGCTTGCCACGATGCCAAGAAGCGCAAGGGCAAGCTCGACATGACCACCTACGAGGCCATGCGCAAGGGGGGCGACAACGAAGACCCCATCGCGCCCGGCAAGCCCGATGACAGCAACCTCATGCGGCTGATCACCTCCAAGCGCGGCGACCGCATGCCCCCCAAGGAGGCCGGCGACCCGTTGCCCGCCGAGAAGATCGAGATCATCAAGCGCTGGATCGCCGAAGGGGCCAAGCTCGATCAAGGTATCGAGGTGAAGGCCGACCTGGCCCGCGAGCTCCGCGCCCGCTGGAAGCCGCCGGCCCCGCCCGCCAGCTACAAGTTCCCGGTGTCGATCACGGCCCTCGCTTTTTCGCCCGATAGCAAGAAGCTGGTCGCCGGCGGGCAACAAGAACTGACTGTCTGGGACGTCGCCAGCGGCAAGCTCGAGAAGCGCATTTACACCCGTGCCGAACGCGCTTACGCCATGCTCTTCCTGCCCGACGGCAAGCTCGTTGTCGCCGGCGCCAGGCCGGGGCAGGAAGGGGACGTGGTCGTTTATGACCTCAATGCCAAGGGCAAGGAAGAAGGGGGCGTGACCGTCCTCGATGGCGTCAACGACAAGGCTGTCCGCATCGCCAAGCTGCTCGAAAGCGATGATTCGGTGCTGGCGTTGGCCCTCACGAAAGACGGCAAGAAGCTCGCGTCCGGCGGCGTCGATCGCCTGGTCCACGTCTGGGACATTTCCGGCGGCGTGGACAAGGCCAAGCTCGAACAGAAGATCGAGAACCATGCCGACTGGGTCTTTGGCGTCGCCTTCTCGAAGGACGGCAAGCTGCTCCTGACGGCGAGCCGCGACAAGACCGCCAAGGTCTGGGACCTGGAGAAGAAGGAATCGCTGCTGACCTTCCCGGGGCACCAGGCGCCCGTGTATGCAGTGGGCATCAGCCCGGACGGCAAGATCGGCTACTCGGCCGGCGCGGACAAGCAGATCCGCTACTGGAACGTCACCGGCGATCAGAAGAACCTGGGCAAGCAAGTGCGCGCTTCGGGCGGCCACGGTGACGAGATCTTCAAGATGGACGTCGACGGCAAGGACCAGACTGTCGCCAGCGTCAGCGCCGACAAGTCGGTGCGGCTGTGGAACCTGGGCAACGGCTCGGCGGTCAAGACCATGCCGGGGCACACCGACTGGGTCTACGCGGTCGCTTTCAGCCCGGACGGCAAGTACGTGGCCTCCGGCGCCTGGAACGGCGAGCTCAAGATCTGGAACGTGGCCGACGGCAAACCCGTGGCCGAATGGAACGCTTCGCCCGGCCTGCAAAATGTCGTCAACACCCCGGCGGGCGAGACCAAGAAGTAGATTTCCAGGACACTCGCACAACTCAGCCGCTTGTGACCAGGCCAGGGCCAGGTCACAAGCGGCGTTTGTTTTCACTGTGTAGAATGAGATACCGAGGCTCAGAATGTGTGGAGGAAGCTGCGTGTGGGCCATCGAGCTGACGGTGATGGCAATGATGATCGCATTCAACGCGGTCTTCGCGGCCTACGAGATCGCGCTGGCGTCGCTGTCGCCGGCGCGGCTGCGCGTGCTGGCCCTGGAAAAACGGGCTGGCTCCTCCGCCGCTGTGTACATGAAAGAGAACATGGAGGCGAGCCTGGCCGTGGTGCAGCTCGGCATCACGCTGGTCGGCGCTATCGCGGCGGCCACCGGTGGCGCGGGGGCGGGCGAGATCATCATGCCCTGGTTGATTGGCGAGTTTGGCCTGTCGCCGACCTGGGCCCAGATCGCGGCCATTGCACTGGTCGTGGCGCCGCTCACCGCGCTCACTATCATGTTCGGCGAACTTGCCCCGAAGGTGCTGGCCATTCGCCACCAGGAGTGGGTCTGCTTGAAGCTGTCGCCGGCCATGCAAGGGTTCGGCTTCGCGGTGTGGCCCATTGTCTGGCTCTTCGAGACCGGTGTCGGGCTGCTCACCGACTGGAGCCTGCCGGGCAGCCTTGCCGAGTCGAGCGAGTTGCAAGAGTTGAGCGCTCTGGCCAGGCTGGCTCGCGCCTCGAGGCTGATCGGCGTCCGTGAAGAAAACATCATTCACGGGGCCGCCCGCCTGTCCAGCCGGACCATCCGCGAGATCATGTTGCCCGCCGAGCACATCGGCATGCTCACCCTGAATGAGACGGTGGGCAACAGCCTGGTGGCCGCTCATCTCGACATGCACACGCGTTTTCCGGTGACCGAGAAAAAAGGGGACCCGCAATCCATCATCGGCTACGTTAACTTCAAGGACCTGGTTGCCTGCCTGCGGCTCAATCCCGACAATCCGTCGTTGCAGGCGATTGTCCGGCCGATCCCCCGCCTCGAGGACAGCCTGGTCATCTCCGCCTGCCTCGAACGCTTGATCCGGGAACGCACACACATCGCCCTGGTGGTGGACGACGACCAGGTCATCGGCATGATCACCATGGAGGACATTCTCGAAGAGCTGGTGGGCGACATCCAGGACGAGTACGATCGCTTGCCCGCCCAGCTGGTGCCGGTGGGCCACGCCTGGCTTGCGGGCGGGGGCGTCTCGCTCGAACAGCTCAAGACGCGCGCCGGCATCGATCTGTTGAAGGACATGCCCGCCGGGGCGGCGCGCAATCTCAACGAGTGGGTGGTCGGACACCTCGCTGCCCCGGTGCAAGGGGGCGAGATCGTGGAACGCGATGGCGTTCGCATCTTGATTCGCAAGGTCCGCCGACAGAAGGTGCTGGAAGCACAGCTCAGCGAAAAGAAGACCTGACGTTTGCCGCGGACGTCGGCCCTCGGAGGAATGACGTTGGTACTTCCCGGCTTGGCAAGAATCACGCCACGTAAGGAAGTACGTATGGCCCCTTGGGGATGACGGCGATCTTCGCGGCGGCTCCGTACTCCACCAGGGAATCGGCCACCGCCTGCTCCACGCTGGCAGCAGGCTCGACGAAGCAGTTCTTGAGCGTGGCCGCGGGCAGCCCGTCGCTGACCAGCTTCACCTTGCACTTTGCCACCACCTTGGCCAGCTCCTCGAGCTGCCACTGATCCATGACGAAGTAGTCCTTGCCCATGATGCGTTGCTTGAAGAGTTCGAGGTCCTGGTTCTCGGCGAGCAGCTTCTGAAACTCCGGGCTGCCCAGCCCTTCGCTGAGGCTGGCAGCGAGCACGATCGTCCCCCCGTGCTTGACGATGGGCAGGGCACCGGTGAGCCCTTTCACGGCCTGGTAGAAGGTGGTATCGAGCGGGTAGCCCGCGCACGAGGTCACCACGACGTCGAGCGGCTCCTTGACCGGCACCTTTACCACGCTCTCGACGAAGCGGACCCCTTCTTCCCAGGCCTGGATCATGTCCCCCGCGCCGACCCAGGTGATGCGGCGGCTGCCATCGAGGCAGACATTGACGATGAAGTCGCAGCCCGCCATCAGGGCGATGCGTGTGTTTTCTTCGTGAACGGGATTACCGGCCACGCAGCCGCAATCGGCCTTCGGGTGCTCGAGGAACTTAGGACCGTGCCAGACCTTCACGGTATCGAGGCCGGCGATGCCCGGGCAGATCACCTTGCGGCCCCCGGAGTAGCCCGCCATCAGGTGGGGCTCGATCAGCCCGGTGGTGATCTTCAGGTCGGCCTGCACGTAGCGGCGGTCGAGCCAGACGGGCACGCCGTTGGGCGTTTCGCCAAGGTATTCGTGCTCTTCGCGAACCTTGCCATGATGATTCTCGATGCGGTAATCGCGCGCGATATCGGCGCCGACCATTTCTTCGAGCTCGGCGCCTTCGTTCGGGCGATGCAGCCCGGTGGCCACCAGGATCAGGATGTCCTTGCGGGCCATGCCCGCTTGTTCGAGCGTCTGCAGGATGGCGGGCAGCAGGATCTTGTTGGGCACCGGGCGGGTGATGTCGCAGATGAGGATGCAGGCGTTCTTGCGCCCCCTGGCGATCTCGGCCAGCGGCCTGGAACCGATGGGCTGGGTGAGGGCGGCCCGCACCGCTGCTTCGGGGTTCGCGAGCGGTTGCGCATCGCGAATGGCCAGCGGCCCGATCACGCGTTCGTCGGGCAAGTTCACTTCCAGGCCGGTGCGGCCGTAATCGAGAGTCACGCGCATGTTGGTTCCTCAATGTGCGTCAGGGGCTTGCATTCATTGTAGGTGCCAGGAGCCGGCCGGCTCGGCCCGCGACATCACTTGGCCGGTTTGCCGCTGTTCTTGCAGATCTTCTTCTCTCCCTTGGCGTAGTGGGGCACGAAGGTGCGGTTCGGCTTGAACTGTACGAGCTGCCCGCACAGGGGGCAGGTGGCCGCGTTCGAGGGGGTCTTCACCTCGGGGGGCAACGCCTTCACCTTGTCGAGCGCCTCATCAACGGAGAAGACCGAGACGCCGAAGCCGACCTTGTCGAGGTTGGTTTCCTCGACGGTGCCCAGGTTGAGGCCGCACTGAAGGCACTTGATCTTCTCGCCGACCTTTTGGTTCTGATTGATGCCCGCGCCGCAATGGGGGCAGAAGTTGATCATGGTAAATCTCCGTCACGACTCGTGGGTGCCCTCGTCTTCGGGGATGTTTTCGTAGCGTGCAACCTCGGGTGGGGCGGGTGTGTGCCCGTAAAGGGACCTGCCCATCAGAAGCAACGTTACGCCGACCAGAGCAGCGAGTGAGACAAGTCCCACGTCTGTGCCCCCGTCTGACCAGTGCTTGAGCAATGGATAACGTGGTGTTTTCTGACCGTCGGGCAGTTCGATTTCCTCGCTCCCGAGCGCCTTGACCAAGGGCATATCGAAATACCTTGGCCCCTCGGGTGTGTTGTTGACCACCATGAAGATGGCCATGAGTATGCCCATGATGGCCTCGCCAGCCACGATGCCGGATCCGAAAAGCAGGCCGCGGTGAATCACTGCTTGCTGCATCTCGGGAGAGTCTCCTCGCTTCTGCGAGCGCCGTTCAACGAGCTTGAACGCAAGGCCGCCCAGCAGCATG
>JBFWSD010000464.1:0-5888 GCA_050248575.1 Gemmataceae bacterium | reverse complement strand
CCACCGGTAGATTTGTCGGCGCGGGCAGACCGTCATGGACGGGATGTGATCGTCGTGGAAGGGGCACAGCCCGCGGAAGAGGGCACCCGCCTGGCGCAGGGTAACATCGCTGCCCACGACATCGACAATGTCGTTGGCCTCCTTCACCTGCTGGATCACTCGATCGTCCGCCAAGGGGCACCCGCGTGCAGAAGCGGGAGCAGCGTCAGAACACGATGGAGACTCTGGACTGCTCCTGCTTGACGATTCGAATTAGCCGGTAGGGTTGCTCTCAGGGTAGGCCTGCCCGTGCGTGGGGAGAGGTGCAATCTTGCACCTTGAATCACGCCGGCGGTTGCCCGCGAGGGTCAACACGCAGCCATCCTGGTAGCGGCGGCCCATCCCCGGATTCTCTCTTTGTAAGTCAAACGCAAAGCGGCAGTTAACGCGTAGGAATTATAGTGGGCCTGAAAAAACCCGTCAAGCTGGGTAGCTAAATGCGGCCACACAATTGCAGTTGGAGTACCGGCATCGGCAGGAAGCTCCCGTCGGCGACGACAACACACCCGATTGGGTTGCGGTGACCGGGCAGCAACCACAGACTTCGGTTCGTTCTTTCCGGCCAAAGCCGGTACTCCAACTCCAACTTGGTTGATCAGCCGACCTCGCGCTCGATGGCCAGCCCCATGCTCTCGGTGGTGGCGCTGCCGCCAAGATCCGCCGTGAGATGCTGCCCCGCGATCAGCACCTTCTCCACGGCCGCGCGGATGCGGGCCGCCGCCTCCTTCTCTCCTATGTCTTCGAGCAAGTAGAGCGCCGGCGTCAGCAAGGGGAGCGGGTTGCCGCGCCCCGGGCCAATCTCTCCCGAACGTCCGCCATGAATCGCTTCGTAAACGCGGACCTTCTCGCCCACGTTGATGCCCGCCGTGGCACTGATGCCGCCGACCACGCCCGCGCCCAGGTCGCTGACCAGGTCGCCGTAGAGATTGCCCATCACCATCACGTCGAATTGCCTGGGCCGCGATACCAGCTGCATGCAGCAGTTGTCCACAATGAGCTCGCGCGTCTCCATCTCGGGAAAGTCCTTGGCCGTGTTGCGGAAGGCCTCGAGGAAGAGCCCGTCGGCCAGCTTGAGGATGTTGGCCTTGTGGACGCAGCAGACCTTCTTGCGGCCCGCCTGGCGTGCCCAGCGGAAAGCAAATTCAAAGAAACGCCGCGACGCCGCCTCGGTCACTACTTTCAGACTTTGCACCACGCCCGGGACGATCACATGTTCGATGGCGGCGTAGAGGTCCTCGGTAAGCTCGCGGATGACGACGATGTCGACGCCGTCGAAGTGAGCGGGCAGCCCGCGGATGTTGCGCAGGGGCCGCACCGACACGAAAAGTCCCAGCTCGCTGCGAAAGCGAACGTTGACGTTGCCCGATTCTGGCGTGGAAAGAAGCTTGGTCTTGAGCGCCAGCCCGGTTTGTTTGACCGAGGCAAGCATGGCGGCGGGCAGCGGCGCGCCCCCCTGCTCCAGCGCGGCCAGCCCGGCCAGGTGTTCATCCCAGTCGATCTTCACTCCTGCCCTGGCGATGATGGACTTGACCACTGGCACCTGGTCGTAGCCCACGCCGCCGCCGCGAATCAACGTTACTCTGGCTGCCATCCGTTCCTCAGGTGTTCCGTGCCACCGGCGCTGAGGACAGTATATGGAAAGCTGTCCGCGATCAGCGAACTGCTTTCAGGCGCCATTCACGCGCCCGCCAGCGGTTGCGGGCGGCGCGTGGCCGAGTCGATGTTCACATAGACCAGTTCGGCGTCGGTGACGTGGATGACCTCGGTGCTGCGCTCGGCCTCGACGCGAACGTGCATCGTGATCGACGTGTGGCCCAGGCGTACGCAGGTAGTGAGGAATCGGACCACGTCGCCGACCAGCACGGGCTCCTTGAACTCGACGCGGTTGATGGCCACCGTGACCAGGAAGGGAAACGCATGGCCCTGGCGGACGACATGATGGCGGCCCCCGATGGCGCCGGCCTGGTCGATGTAGCTGAGCAAGATGCCGCCGAAGATGGTGCCGTGCGGATTGGTGTCGCGCGGCATCATCACAACTTGAATCGCCAGATAGGGGTCGGACATGTGCCCTCACGTTGGCGAGCCGGGAGCGTAAGCTCCCGGAGGTGAGCGAGCGTCCATCGAGATGTTACCGAATGGCGCCCGCGCGGTCGTAGGGCCAGTAGACCAGCAAGGCGCGGCCCAGCAATAGCCGGCGCGGCACCAGGCCCCAGTCGCGGCCATCCGAGCTCTCCGGGCTGTTGTCGCCCAGGCAAAGGAAGTGCTCGGGCTGGACATACAGCGTCTTGGGGGTCAGATCGCGGAGCGGGTCCCAGGTGTTCGGGTCGCTCCAGGCGCGCGAGTTCTCTTTCCAGGTGATGTCGCCGCGTGGTTCGGCGTCCGAGTTGCCCGGCGTGCCGCCGCGGGCCGTGGTGTAGTAAGTGTCGCGGTGCAGCTTGATGTGCTCCACGGTGGCGTTGCCCTTCACGCCGATGCTGGCGGGCCGCAGATCGTTGTCGGCGAACGGGCCGCGCCGGCGCGGCGGATCATAGACCACGCCGTCGCCGAAGATCAGGTTGCGATTGACCCAGACCACGAGCCGCTCGTCGACGTTGGCAAGACGCAGGCGATAGCTGCCCGTCTTGACGCCGCTGTCGGCGACGCCCAGCTCTTCTTCCTTGCCCGCGGCGATGCGCACCAGCGTGCACTTGCCGTCGGCGAGGTTGAAACGGGCCTGGAAGATATCGGGCCCCTTGCGCAGCTCGAGCACGACGGAGCCTTCATCCTGGGCAACTTCCACGTCGCATTCGAGGACCAGATCGGGCACCCAGTTGTGGCCCTGCTCGCCGCGGGCCGAGTTGTAGCCCATGAAGTCGGTGATTAAACGCGGAGCATCGCTATCGCGCAGGATGTTCCGGTAGCGCAGCCACGACAGCTCCGGGCCACTATGCTTGAAGACTCTGGGCAGGTTCTTGTTATCGAGCTTCCAGTCCGATTCGGGCTCGGGCAGCCAGCGCAGGCGGCCCGCCATGTCCTCGGCCGGGAAATCGCTGTCATAAACGATCCGCCGCATCGACAGGATCTTGTCGGGGGGCTTGCGCAGGATCCGATACTTCTTGCCCTTCAGCCGCTCTTCGGTGATCGGCGTCTGGTCGATGATCTGATGCTGGAAGACCACCATGGAGTCGCGATCATCCATTTGCATCTGCTCGCGAACATCCAGGTTCTTGGCGGGCGACGGATGCTGGAAGTCATCGGAGACGTACAGGTCGCCGCCGTAGATGGCCACGGTTTCCCCGGGCAGCCCAACCAGTCGCTTGATGTAGTTCATCTGCACGTGGGCGCGCGTCTGGGGTTCCTTGGGGAACTTGAAGACCACCACGTCGAAGCGATTGGGCGGGAAGAACAGATCGTATAGTGATTTGTCGACCAGCACGCGGTCGCCCGTGGTGGGCAGAAAGGTGCTGCGATCAAACTCGATGTGATAGCGACAATTCGGGCAGGTGCCGTCGGTGATGGGCCCCAGGCCCTTCTCGACTTCATCGCTGCAGTTGAGCGGAAACACGTAATGACACTTCGGGCACTCGACGTTCTTCTGGTAGCCGTACAGGGTGGTGGCCATGGAGCCCGTGGGGATCACGAAGGCTTCCGCCACGAAGGACTTGAGCAGCAGCACCAGCACGACCACGAAGACGACGGTCTCGACGACCTCGCGCAGGCTGTCCTTGCTCTCGGTCGGGGGCTTGTCCATCTTGCGTTTCTCGGCGCGGGCAGGCTGCGGGGAGGACAACGCGGGTGTGTGATTGTTGCTGACCGCCTCATGATTCAACGGGCCGTCATCCGTCGGCAAACGGTGGGTGATCTCCGACGAAGAGAGCGGCGCTTGATCTTCTGCCATGAGTATTCCTTGGCAAGGGGCGCAGCCCCGGCAAGGGGAGCATGCGTCTGTTCCGGGGCGCGGGCTGCCCTCTGTGTTTCGTTCCGCGGGCGGCTTCATTGCGCACGGGATCATCCTAATGGGTGGGGCGGATTCCCACTAGACAAATTCATTATCCGGGGGCGGTTCGCTACCGACAACCGCCCCTGCCCAGTTTGACATGAAGAAACTGGTGAACGCAGCCTCACGGGCGCAGCTTGCGCAAACGCTCGAGGGCCAGACGGGCTTCGATGGTCTGCTTGGCCCCCGGCGTCCCCTTGGCGAGAGCTTCGAGCAGCTGGAACGCTTCGTCGCTGCCTGCTTGCTCGACAATCTCGATCGCACGGAGGAGACGCACCTGATCCGGGCCGACATTCTCGCCCGTGAGCTGATCGAGCAGTTTCTGAGCACGTTTCCGCGCTTCCAGCCCCAGGTCTTCATCCTGCACGGCTTTCTCGAGAGCAGGACGGGCAGCCCCTTCAAGCTCACGCAGTGCCTGAGTGGCCCGCTCGCGGGTGTCGAAGTCGTTGCTGTCGAGCTCGCCCACCAGCTTGGCGATCGCGGCCTCATCGGCCTTCAACACTGCGGGGCGCAGCTTGTTCTTCAAATAGGGAATGCTCTGCTCGGGCGCGTCGAGTAAACGGAAAATGGCGCGGTCGGCCTTTTCGGCGTCGCTGTCACCCAATTCCTGCCAGTGAATGTCGAGTTGCTGTTTGGTGAGCTTGGGCAGCGCGGCCTGGGCCACCAGCAAGGGCACATCCCACACCAGCGCCGTCGAATCCTGGCTGCCGCTCAGCAGGCGACGGTTGTCGGCACTGAAGTTGAGCGTGGCAATGGCACTCGGATGCCGCGCCGCCTGCGACAGCACCGTGCCGTTCGAAGTATCCCAGATGAAGATCTGGCCATCGGCCTGCCCGCCGGCCAGCAGCTTGCCGTCGCCAGAAATGGCCATGGCGGTCAATTCGTTGCCCACGGCCAGTCGCCGCACTTCCTTGCCGGTGCGGACATCGCGGAAGAGCACCATGTTGTTGTCCGAGCTGATCAAGACGCGGCTGCCAGGCGCGATGATCATCGGCAACTGGAACTGATAACGGAACTGGAACTCACCCAGCCAGTGACTGCGCCGCTTGCCCGTGGCCAGCTCGAAGACTTGCACCTCGGAGCGGATGTCATTGACGCGCGGATCCTGGATGCCGATGGCCAGCCGCCGGCCGTCGGGGCTGAAGACCACGTCCAGTGCTTGCGGCCCGTCACCAAGGACGCCGTCAATCTCCGGGCGGAGCTGGTGCCGACTCTTGCCCGTGGCCGCGTCGAAGACATTCACCGTCGTGGTGTCGGCACAGGCCAGCATCTTGCCATCGGGAGAATAGAGCAGGCGGAACACCGGTCGACCGGAAAGGGGCAGCCGGCGCCGTTCCTGGCCCGTCACGGAGTTGTACATACGTACGTGCTCCGCCTTCATGTCCCCCGTGTTGGGGTCGATCGTGTTCTCGACGACCGCCACGGTCTTGCCGTCGGGCGCCAGCGCGTACTTCACCCAGTCGTCGGTGGATGTGGGAACGGTGAAGCGTCCCTGCTCTTCCCCGGTGAGCGCGTTCCAGCGTCGGACCGTGCCGTCACCGCCGACCGTGACCAGGGTCTTCTCGTCGATGGCCCGCACCGCGGCAACCTTGCCCAGATGTCCGCCGAAGGGAGACAGGCTGGTCCAGCGCGTCGTTTCCCAGACGCTGATCACGCCGCGGAAACCGGCCGCCGCCAGAGTGCGGCCATCGGGCGCAAAGGCCAGCGTGACAAAGTCATTCTCGTGCGGGGCCGATTCCCAGACCTCCTTCAAATTGGCCGTATCGAAAACGCAGACCCGGGTGTTGCGCACCACCGCCAGCTGCTTGCTGTCGGGCGAAAAGGCCAGGTGGTAAAGGGCGTCGTCCAGCCCGGCGATCTTCCGCGACTTTCC
>JBFWSD010000463.1:0-5888 GCA_050248575.1 Gemmataceae bacterium | reverse complement strand
GGCGCTCTTGCTCTGGCTGTTGTTAGCGAGGTTGCTGTCTTGCGGATGACTGGGCTGCACCGACGGCGTGTTGGTGATCGCCGTGGTCGCCAGGGCCGTGCTGCTCACGTGCACAGTGAGCTGGTAGCTGATCGAGGCGCCCGGGGCCAGGCCGCCGTCGTGCGTCAGGATAACGTTGCCCGGCTGGCCCACGGCGGGCAGGCTGGGCGGCACCGTCGTGCTCCAGCCCGGGGGCAACAAGATCGATACGAACGTGCTGTTGCCCGGGATCGGGTCGACCACGGCGAAGGCATCGGCCGCGTCGGGGCCGTTGTTGGTGATGGTGACGATAAACGTCAGGTCCTCGTCGGCCTGGATGGACATGGCGACCTTGCTGGTAACGGCCAGGTCGAACTGATATTCGGCGGCCCCGATGTCCGCGGCCTGGGTGAGGTAGCCGCCCAGGTTGAGCGCGGTGCCGACGGTGCGGCTGTAGCCCCGCGCGTCGGTGCTGGGCAGTCCGCCCAGGCCGAAGATGAAGTAGCCCTGTTGCGTGTTGACGCCATCGATGGCCGGGCTGCCCACTTGCGGCACGCGCGTCCAGACGCGGCCCCCGTTGTCTTGCAGCACGCCGAGGCGCGGGTCGCTGCCGAAATAGCCGCGGATGAGGTTGCTGCCCGCAAAGATCGGTGTGTTGATCGGATCGGTGTAGAGCAGGTCGAACTGGCCGGCGTTGTAGTAGATGATGGTATTGGCGATCGTGGGCCGGCCGCCCCCGTCGATAAGCAGGCCGCCCGTGCGACCGCTGCCCGGGGCCGAGTTCGAGGTGATCGTCGAGAAATAGATGTCCGGGCCCGAAGCGTAGAGGTAGGCGCCCCCCGCGTCTCCTGTGCCGGCCGTGCCTACGAAGTAGCCGCTGCCCCCGTTCGGGGCCAAGCTGCCGTGCCGCAAGCCGTCGTTGGCATCCCGGCCGTACGGTGCACCGCTGCCGCCGCTGCCGACACTGCCGCTGCTGCCACCGGTGGCGGAGTTGCTATCGATGGTGACGTTGGTCCAGCGGCCCTCCGAAACATCGTAGTAGACGCCGCCGCCCAGGGCACTGCCGCCGTTGCCGCCGCTGCCGCCATCGCCGCCGCGGCCACCCATCCCTGGCGCGTTGGCCAGGGGCGGGCCACTTGCCGCGCCGCTGCCCAGTTCGAGATACCTGAAGACCTGCTTGAGCGTGTAGAACACCACCGCCTTGACGATGACAAAGGCGATGCCGGAAGGAGACGTGGCCTGATAGATGTTGTAGCCCAGCTCGGCGGCTTTCACGGCCGCGGTCGCCGTCTTCTCGACCAGGAAGCCCTCGTTGTCGGCCTCGTACTGGTCTTGATACTGGTCGAAGCGAAAAGCGTTGAAGGGATCGTCGGCGGTGCGGGTGGAAGCGGTGCCTTGCAGCTCGGCATCGCCGCCGACGCCACCAGCGCCGCCCAGCCCGCCGGGCGCCCCGCGGCCGCCGAGAGCGCTGTTGCCGTAGATGGAGACCTGATTGATGGTCGGGCTGGTGTTGCTGGCGTAGAGACCGCCGCCTTGGCCGGCCCCGCCATTGCCGCCCGTGCCGCCGTTGCCCCCCGCGCCGCCATTGCCCGCGCCGGACAGATCCCAGAAGAGAAACGCCGCGGAGTGGGGCAGGTCGGCCAGCCCGCCTTTGCCGCCCTGGCCGCCATCGCCGCCCAGGCCGGCCCAGCCGCCATCGGCCTCGTTGTTCGACACGGTGGTCAATGACATCGTCAGGTTGCTGGCGACGAACAGGCCGCCACCCTGGGCCACACCGCCTGTGCCCCCAGTGCCGCCGATGCCACCGTCGCCGCCGTCGCCGCCCCGCGAATGACTGCCCCCGCCGTGGGCACCAGCGCCGCCGACACCGCCGCTCCCCCCTTTACCACCCTTGCCGCCCACCGCCACGTTCTCGTCGAAGGTGGAGCCGTTGATGTATACAGAGCCCCCCACGGCGAAGATGCCACCGCCGCGGGCAGCACCGCCCGTGCCTCCCTGGCCGCCGTCGTGCCCCTGTCCACCCTTGTAATCGGTGAAGCCGAAGGTGAGACGCGTGTCGCCGTCGACACCCGGCGTGCCGGCGCCGCCCACGCCGCCCATGCCGCCGAGGGCCAGGTTGCTGGACACGTCCACATAGTCGTACAGGTTGACGCTCGAGTTGACGGCGTAGATGCCGCCCCCCTGGCCGGACCAGCCGGTGCCGCCGCTACCGCCTGGGTCGCCGGGGGCCGCATTGAAGCCGCTCCCGCCGATGGCCGCGTTGCCCAGGATGATTGCGTTGCTCATGTACAGCTGGCCGCTGAGGGCAGCGATGCCGCCCCCCTCGCCGTGGCCGCCGCCGCTGCCGCTGTTGCCGAGGGCAATGTTGCTGACCACCGCCACGTGATCGAGCGTCACGCTGGCGCCATTGATGAGCAGTCCGCCGCCCAGCGCGTCGGTTCCGCCGACGCTGCCCCCGTCGGAAGCCGTGCCGCCCGAGATCGTCAGGTTCTGAAAGACCACCGTGACGTTGCCAAAGATGTCGAAGATGCGATCGCCCAGCTGCGAGCCGTCGATGACGGTGGCGGTGGACGAGACGCCGACGATGGTCAGGGTGTGGCCCGGATTGGCAGTGATATCGAGGTCGCCCATCAGGCCGGCGTCGTCACGGCCGGTAAGCGTGAGCGAATAGACACCGGCGCCCAGAGTGATGACGTTGTCTTGCCCGTTGCCATTCGCCTGGAGGATGGCATTGCGCAATGTGTTGCCCGAAACGGAATCGGTGAAGACATCGGGGTTGTAGCCGGCCGGGGCAAACCGCGACTCGAGTTCCTCGAGTTTGGGCGCTCGTGCGGTTTTCTGCACGGGGCGGGCAGACCGTTGGCGCAGACCTTTCAACCAGCCCTTCACACCTTTAGCCAGCATTTAAGCTCCGGGTGGGACTGACAGCTCTTGAGTTGAGATGATGACTCTGTTGAGAAAATGCGCGAGGCGTGCGTTTCTGACACTAACTTTGGACATGCGCAATAGATTTGAAGAGCTTACCGAACGGGTAGCCCAAACCCTGGGGTTTTCACGGGCTAAGAAACCGTACAGTGCCGCTTTCATCCAGCGACATCCCGGTCAAGAACTCGATTTCCTGACGCACCCGGGCTGCCGAACCGGGCCAAGGCGCGGGCACTTCCCAGCAATGTACCCAGTTCCCCGCCCCCACTAGCACTGGCGTTTCCAGCGGCAACACCAGCCCCGCGGACAGGCCATTGCCGTGTGGCAACGGCGGGCCGAGCGGATTACCCGTGGGCAGGTCCCACAGCCGGGCCTGACCACTCCGGTCGCACACCAGCGTGCTGCGGTTGTCCGCCCCGATCGCAACATCGGTCAGCCACGCGCGGCTGGGAAAGAAGGCCCCCAGCGGCCGCCCGCTGGCAGCATCCCACTGCTGGGCTCGATAGGTCTTGCCCCACGTCACTAGCCGGCTGCCATCCGGGCTTAGCGTCATGTTCTCGACAACGTCTTCCGGGGCCGGCGTGACGTTGACTGGCTTGCCTTCGTCGATCTGCCAGCGGACGAGGTGGCGGCCCCCCGTAAAAAAATGCTGCCCATCGGGCAGGAACGCCATGCTGAGCGCATTCTCCACGGAAACATACTTGACCGGCCGCCAGACTCCCGTGGGCATATCGAAGAGTCGCGAGACATTCCGGCCGCCGCACAAGAGACGCGTGCCGTCCGAACTGAGCAGCGCATTCTCCTGGCCGATATCGAGAGGCACCAGCGCCGCGCTGGGCTTGCCCGTGGCGGTATCCCAGGTCTGGATGCCCCCTCCACAGCTGGTGCGCAACCTCGACCCCCCGCGGAGGAAGACGGCAGAGGTGATGTAGTATTGATGCTCCAAGGGCTGCCCTTGTGGTTTGAGGGCAGAGAGCGACCAGAGCTGCGACTTCGTCTTGCCCCCGACCAGCAAGATCTTGTCGCTGGCAAAAAGCCGGAACGTGGGCTGAGCTTGACGTAGCGAGCGAACCAATCGGGCCTGGGGCACTTCGATCAGCCGAGCCCGGGCCTGCTCGCCGGCGCTGGCGAGCAGGGCTCGGCGGCCATCGGGACTGAAAGCGACGCTGCGCACGAGATCGCCCTGATCGATGATGCGGCCGAAGGGGGCGCCGGTGCCGGTCAGCCACAGGCGAGCCTTGCGATCCTCGCTGCCCGTGAGCAAGAAGCGGCCGTCCGGGCTGAACACGGCGCACCAGACAGGTCCTTGGTGGATCAGCGCTGGCGTGGCGGCTTGCATGGAGGCCACGTCCCACACCCGAGCCGTGCCGCGCAGCTCGCTCTGCCCCATGTCGGGCGGGGCGAGGCCGGCACAAACCAGCAGGGAGCCATCGGGACTGAAACGCAGGTCCTTGAGCGGACCGGGCTGCCCGTCGAGCTTGCCGCGCGGCTTGTTCGACTTGAGGTCCCAGAGCCAGGCCTGCGCCTCGACGCCTCGATAACTCTTGGGCGACTTGACTGCGCAAGCGGTGGCGAGCGTCTGCCCATCCGGGCTGAAATCGAGCAGTTGCACCGGCCCATCATGTTCGAGTGGGCCACCAACCTCCGCCCGCGTATCTGTGTTCCACAAGCGAACCTTGCCGTCGGCGCCCGCGGTCGCCACCTGCGCACCATCTGGGCGGAACTGAGCTGCCCGCACCGCGCTATCGTGGGGCAGCTTGCCCGCCAACTCGGCCCGGTCACTGTTCGCCGGCAGATTCCATAGCGAGGCCTGGCCCCCCGCCAGCACCAGGAAGCGTCGACCGCTGCGCTCTAACGACACCGACTGCACCATGCCCTCGACATCGATGGGCAGACCGCGGGGCTGTGCCGTCGCCGTGTGCCAGAGACAGATCTTGCCCTTCGTTCCGTCCTCGGAGCCGGTACCGGTCAGGATGGTCTTGCCATCCGGGCTAAAGGCGATGGCCCACACGGGCAAGTCGTGCTTCAACACGGGAAGCACACCGCTCGAAGAGGTAGCTGGTTTGCCGGTCAGCGCGTCCCACAGCCGGGCAGTGCCGTCCCGACTGCCCGTGAGTGCCAGGCGGCCGTCCGGGCTGAAGGCCACATCCCAGACCCAGTGGCTGTGCCGCAGGTCGGCTCTGGGCGCAACGAGCAGGTCGCGCCAGCTCGACAAATTGGCGCGGGCAATGTGCGCGAGCTCGGCGTCGCCGGCCCCCTCGGCGATCTCCAGAGCGCGGGCCAACCACAACAGCCCTTGCGCCACCTCGCCCGTCTCGCACAGGTTGACCCCTTTGTCTAGTGTGACGGCGGCCAGCATGCGTTCGGTGTCGCGATGGGCCGCCGACTCGGAACGAGCCAGTGCTTCAGCCTCGCGCCACTTCCAGGTGACCAGGCTGACACCCACCACCGTGATGACCAGTGTGACGAACAGCAGGGCTGCCACGGTCGGATGACGGCGGGCTGCCTTGAGCAGGCGCTCGGCCGCGCTGCTGGACCGGGCCTGGATCGGTCGCCCATCCAGGTAACGCTGCAAATCGTCGGAGAGCGCGCGGGCACTGGCATACCGCCGGCGCGGCTCCTTGTCGAGACACTTGAGACACACGGTTTCGAGGTCGCGCGGCACCGCGGGCTGCAAACGCCGTGGCGGCACGGCCTCGCTGGTCAATACCTGCACCAGCGTCTCGGCCGTGGTCGTGCCTCGAAAAGGCGGGCGGCCCACCAGCAGCTCGTACAGAATTGCCCCCAGGGCGTAAACGTCGGACGGCGGGCCGATGCACTGACGCTGCCCCTGTGCTTGTTCGGGTGCCATGTAGCTGGCCGTCCCGGCCACTTCGCCGCTGGCGGTGAGTCCGCGTTCGTCTTCCAGCCAGCGGGCCAGCCCGAAATCACCGATCTTGGCAGTA
>JBFWSD010000462.1:0-5892 GCA_050248575.1 Gemmataceae bacterium | reverse complement strand
CGGCCTCAGGAGAACGGATCGGCCTTGACCAGTGCGGCGTTGCAACCAAGAATCAGGTAGAGCTTGAGGCTTGCCGTCCCCGAGATGAACAAGTAAGCCGACGGGTCGGCGAGTCTGATCAGAGAGCATTCCATGTCCCAATCCAGGCAATGCAGTCGGAGAGAAAGTTGTGATGGAGAACCCTCTGCTTGACCGAGAATCTCAAGGCAGATTTCGGATCGAGGTCGCCAAGGTCGTTCGATTGTTGATTCGCGCGAAGGAACAAGCCTGTCCTGGGAAACTCCCTCGGCACATCTGCGAAATGTGGGGCTTCAACGATTTCCAGCAAGAACGGCGTTCGGTGACGCAACTCCTGGAAGCTGCTCGCCACAGCCTCGCGGACATCGACGGCAAATACATGGAGTTTTGCTCGTCCGGTGGTTTTTCATTTTCGCCCGACTGGCATAACGAAGGCGCTGTCGGCTGCGTTAAGTTCTGTCTCGCGACATTCGTGGATCCGATTGCTGGTTTGCCTGAAACCCTGGACCGAAGCAGAAGCGGTATGGTAATTGACTGGGATGTCATGGCCAACTGGGATGCTCTGCCCGCTCTCCGGCGTGCTCTCAACAAGTTGCCGGATCTGCGCGCGAATCAAGACGGTCCTGACGAAGACGGCAATCTCTGGTGGAGAGGCAAATGCAAGCATCTCGAGAAAAAACCACATCGTCTTTGTCAATTCATGTGGACACGCACCAATGCCGACGTCCGGAATGTCCTTGATTCTGTCTGGGGCCAGGGCGAGGGAGGCGAAGCTGCCCTCAAGTCTGCCTTGACCAAGCTCAACAATGCCATGTCGGATCTTGGCGTGGACTGGTCCTACCATCGGCGAGATGGCAAGATCACTAGGAAATAGAAAAACGTTGACTCTCTTTCCGACTGTGAGTTGCCCCCTCTTCCACTCTGAAAACCCTCGACAACAACGAGCGTTGAGTGGTCTTACCATCGCCGAGAACTCTTCTGCTCTGAAAACCTCAAAAGAATAGCGTTCTTCTTTCGCTCGAAAAAGGCGCGGCTTTCGGAACCCGACCGAAACCGGCTTCGAGTATTACCTGATTTGCAGCGAGCGGACTGCGAATTGCGGGCGCTGTGATCATTGCGCTTGCTGCCTACATGCGAGCGAGTCGGATGCGGCAAGTTCTCATCACTGCCCGGGAAGCAGCGCAACGGTTGGGGATCGCCACTCCGACGTTCTACTACTGGTTGCAGCAGTCGGACGCAGGCGTGTTCTCGATCCGTGGTCAATCGACGACGATCAACTACTACCAGGGAGGCCGAAAAGGGCAAGGACGCATTTTGATCGACGAGGCTGAACTGGACAGGCTGAAAGAATGCATGCGCGTGGTTTGCCGCCGTCCCGTGGCAAGGCGGCCGGCGATGCGGTCGAGAAACTTGCCAGGCATCGTCGTACCCTTGGGTCGACCTGATTGAGTCAATGACCAAGCAGGGCTCTAACATGGAGAGTGAAACGCACGCTGGGCCGCCGAGCACGCTCGGCGCTCGCGCCGCGAGCGCTGTGCCTCACTGCCTGGAGCGGCAGCGCTTCGCCGAGCACCTGGATCAGCTGCTTCACGAGTACGCCCCCGCTGGACCGACCGAGCGGGAGCTCGTGCGCGACATGGCTCGCCACGCCGCCGCCGCGGAACGCTGGGCCGAGGCGGCCGAGGCGGTGGAACGCCGCGCTGTCCAGAGTTTGCCTGGCCTGCTGCCCGCTCTCCCCAGCGACTCGGACGAGCGCGGCGACGCTCTGCTCGCGGCGGCCATGGCCAGCGACGGAGCCGAACGCTGCGAGCGCCTGGCCCTGGCGCACTCCCGCGCTTTCTTCCGACTTCTCAAGCTGCTGCGCGAGCTGCAGCAGCTGCGCAAGACCGCCGGCGAAGATCTTCCCCCTGCTTCTCCTTTTCGCGACGAGGCCGCCTGCACAGAATATCTCATCGAACGCTGGCGGTGTGGACCGAGCCAGCGCTGCGCGAACTGCGGTACTTCCCGCCCTGGCTATGTCGTGCCGGCGCCGTACTGGCCCTGGGCATGCATCGCGTGCTGGCTGGTTGAACCCACTCCGCTCATCAAGGGAATTGCCATGAAACGATATGTCAGCGGTTGTTGGTGCGTGCTGTTGCTGACGGCCCTGGGCCGAGGCGACGACGGCACAAGAGATGCTATCGCCCGTCTGCGCAGCGTGGGCAAGGAAGGCGCCGGCAACGTCCAGGCCGCGCAGGCCCTGCGCGACTTGCAGAAGATCGGCCCGGCAGCGCTCGTCCCCTTGCTCGCGGCGTTCGAAAATGCGCCACCCGCCGCCGCCCAGTGGCTCGGGGCCGCCGTCGACCTGATCGCCGAACAGGCACTGCAAGACCGCCAGCCCTTGCCCATGGACAAGCTCACTGCCTTTCTCGCCGAGCGAAAACACGCGGGGCGGGCCCGCCTGCTCGCCTTCGAATGGCTGTGCCGGGCCGATCCAATGATCGCGCCGCGTTTGTTGCCCGACATGCTCGATGATCCTTGCCTGGAACTGCGCCGCGCGGCGGTCGGTCATCTTATCCAAGAAACCGAGACCAAGAAGGCACTCGTCGAGCAGATCACCGCTTATCGCCGGGCACTCACGGCCGCGCGCGACAAGGATCAGGCCGAACATGTCATTGCTGCCCTTGACGGGCTTGGCGTAAAGACCGACCGGGCCGCCCACTTCGGCTTCATCCGCGACTGGCAACTGCTCGGCCCGTTCGACAATCCCAAGGGCAACAACTTCGATCACGTGTTCCCGCCCGAGCAGGGCATCGACCTCAAAGCAACCTACACGGGCAAAGGGGAACGCAAGCTGACCTGGCAGCCCATCCACGTGGATGATGACGAAGGGCACCTCGACCTGGCCGCCGTGCTGGGCAAGGACAAGGAAGTGATCGCCTATGCCCTCGCCATCGTGCACAGCGACAAGCCCACGCCCGTGGATGTGCGGGCCGCCAGCAACAACGCTGTGCAGATCTTTCTCAACGGCAAGCGGATCTACTCGCGCAAGATCAGCCACCAGGGCCGCCGCATCGACCAGCACCAGGGCTCCGGGCAGCTTGTCGAAGGCGACAACCAGATCCTCATCAAGGTCTGCCTCGACGACAACATCCGCTCTTCGGCCCAGTGGTCGTTTCAGCTGCGAGTGTGCGATGCGCTCGGTGGCGCCGTGCCAGTGAAGATTCGCCCGGTCGCCAACCAGAAAGGACAGGGCCAATGAACTTCCGACTTGCCGCACTCTTGCTTCTCACTGCGAGTTGGACGGCGCTGGCAGGCGACTGGCCACAGTTTCGTGGTTCCGGTGGCAGCGCCACAATGCCGGAGGCCGGCAACCTGCCGCTTCGCTGGAGTCCAACAGAGAACGTGCGCTGGCAGACTGAATTGCCGGGCCGCGGCGTCTCCAGCCCGGTGATCGTGGGCGGCCGCGTCTATATCACAGCCAGTTCAGGTGCACGCGACGATCGCTTCCATGTCCTCTGCTTCGACACCGCTTCGGGCAAGCAACTCTGGGAGCGCCGCTTTTTTGCAACCGGCAACACGATTTGCCATCCAAAGACTTGCATGGCCGCCCCCACGCCGGTGGCGTCTGCCAATCGCGTCTTCGTGCTTTTCGCCAGTTGCGACCTGTTCTGCCTCGACAAGGACGGCGTGCTGGTCTGGTGTCGCAGCCTGGGCCAGGATTATCCCGACATCACCAATCACATCGGCATGGCGTCTTCGCCCGTTCTGGTGGGCGACATCCTCATTGTCCCGATCGAGACGCCGGGCGAGTCCTTCGCCGCAGGTATAGACACCGCGACGGGCCGCAACCGCTGGAAAATCGACCGCACCAAAGAAAACACCTGGACCACCCCCTTTGTATGGCAACGCGCTGCCGGCGCGGAGGTACTGTTGCAATCGTCCGACCGGCTGAGCAGCCACGACCCGAAGACCGGCAAGCAGCTCTGGAGCTTGACGGGCACCGAACTGGCCAAGATCGCTTCGCCGGTAGCCGGCTCCAACCTGGCGCTGACTACGACACGCGAGGAGTTGCTAGCCGTCGAGCCGCCTGTGCAAGCAGGAGGGGCAGCCCGCATTGTCTGGCGCTCAACGAAGCTCAAGCCGCCAACGGCCACGCCGCTCATACACGCAGACAAGGTTTACACCATCACCAGCGTTGGCTTGCTCTGCTGTGCTGATGTGGCTACCGGCGAGATCGCCTGGCGCGAGCGCGTGCCAGGCCGCTACTCGGCTTCCCCGGTATTGGCAGGAGACCGACTCTACCTCGTCAACGAGGACGGCGTCACCACCGTGGTCCAGCTCGGCATCGAGCCGCGAGTACTGGCGACCAACAAGCTGAACGAGATCGTGCTGGGAACGCCTGCCCTGGCTGACGACGCACTGTTTGTTCGTTCCGACAAGCATCTGTTCTGCATCAGCACCAAGAAAGGAACGGCGAATCCTCGTTGATAGGTCTGCCTCATGTGTCAATGTGCTGGATCATTTGTTGTCAGGCTGTCGCTTCAAGTAGGGGCTTGACCGAGGCCGCCGAGCGTAGTAATACAGTTTTGCCAAATGTATTACTCACTTCCGCAACGGAGGTTGGCACCATGAAGTCCGCACTTCGACTAGCTTTGTTGACGTCTTTTGCTCTGGCCTGCACAGCCCGCGCCCACGAGATCAAGATTCTCGCCAGTAAGTTCACTGCGGCCAAGGCAGGAGAGAAGACGACCATCTATCTCTCCTGGGGGCATCGACTGCCTGTCGATGATCTTATTGACGGTAGCAGCATCGATCGCTTCGAACTCGTGCCCCCGGATGGCAAGCCTGTGGCGCTGAAGAAACAAGATTACTCGTTGCAGGCCAATGCCGTCGAACTGCCCGGCAACGGATTGCATCAGGCCGTGGTCACTCGCAAGATCACCGTCTACACGACGGTCATCGACGGCGACGGCAACCGTCAACTCAAGCGTGGCCCCAAGACGTCGGTCATCGAGGGGAAGATCGATCACACCCTGCGCAGCGTGCAAACAGCAAAGGCTGTGATCCGCGTTGGGCCGGCTTCGGCAGAGGCCGTCAAGCCGCTTGGACTCGATGTCGAGATCGTGCCTCTCGATGGCCCCGCCCAGTGGAAAAAAGACAAGGACATTCGGGTCCAGGTGCTGGTCAATGGCAAACCGCTGGCATTCGCCAGCGTGCTGGCCCGCACCATCGACTTCAAGCCTGACAATGCCTGGAGCTATGCAACCACCACGAATCGACAAGGCGAAGCGACGCTTCGCCCGAATCGATCCGGCACATGGGTTGTGAAGGTGAACACCAAGGTCGATGCGACTGGCGCGGCCCTCAAAGATTACGACTACACCTCCTACACAACCACGCTGGCCCTGGAGATCGAGCCGTGATCGGCAGATGGATACTCGGACTGGCAGTGCTCGTTGTGGCCGCGCCGCGCGTTTCGGCGCACGCGGTACCGGTGGCAGCTGGCACCTGGAAGGCTTGGACGGATGCTGGCACCGTCACCTTGACAGTGGTGCGATGCCCAGCTCCGGCATCCACGGTCACCGAGTAGCGACCCGGCCCGGGAGGAGTGAACTTCCACTTGCCCATGGCGTCGCTGCGCCCGGCGGCTACCTGGTTGCCCGCCTCATCGACCACGGTCAGACGCGCGTCGCGCGCCGGCGTGTCATCATCGAAGTAAGCCTCGACCTCGACCACACCGCTGCGCAACTTGCACTCCAGACCTATCCATGGCCTCGGCCAGCATGCCGAGACCGAACAGTCCCGCATCCCCTTCCGACTGGCACGTCCAGTCGCAATGATCTTTCGGGCCGCCTTGGCGGCCGATGAACTCGAAGCCACAAATCCGGCCTG
>JBFWSD010000461.1:0-5898 GCA_050248575.1 Gemmataceae bacterium | reverse complement strand
GGTATTCCTTGAGGCCAGCGGCGTCATCGAACAAACATAGGAGGCCAACCTGGTAGCCCTCGACGGCCACTTCGGGCGTGGCCTTGGCAGCCGGCTTGCCCACCTGCACGCCACGCACCGACGGGATATCGGCCAGCAACTTGCCCACGTCGGCGATGACCTCGTCGACGGCCCCCTTGGGAGCGTCCTTCTTCACGTAGAAGATGACGGTGTGAACATAAGGGGCCAGCTTGGCTCTCTTCTGGGCCTGCACGGGCTGAGCCGGCACCGCAACCAGGCCGGCAACGAGCAACGCAGCGGCCAGCAACCATTTCGACATCATGGCAATCTCCTGGAAGGAATCTGCATGGAGTTGCCGACAGCGTAGCAGACCGCCGTGCCCGGTGCAAGAAAGTGTGGCTAGCGATACTCTTCGCGGATGGGATGAAAGATGTCGAGCACGCGGGCCGCCTCCAGGCAGATCACCTTGTGGCGGACGTTGCCCGGGATGCGATACATGTCCCCCGGGCCGACAATCTTCTCTTCGCCGCCGATGATGAAGCGGGCCTTGCCTTCGATCATCATGCCCACCTGCTCATGGGGATGGCTGTGTTCCTCGACGACGGCTCCCGCAGCCATGGTCACGTAGGAGAGCATCATCTTTTCCGCGGCGGCGGTCTCGATGTGGACGCCGGGAAAGATGGTGTGCTTGCCCAGTTCGGCGGGGGTCGGGAAGAACAGGCTCATGGGCTGCCCTCAAAAGCAAGAAACCCGGCTTCGCAAGAAACCGGGTTTCGCGGTGATGATTCGAGTTTTCAGCGGCCGAAGGTGTTGCCCATGGCGGCGTGCACTTCGGCGGTCTGCTTGATGACGATGGACATCGTGTTGTAGTCGAAGTAGATGGCCCCCTGGCCGCCATTGGCTTGCCAGCTGCCCGGATCGACCGTGGATTGAACCATCTGCATGAGGGCAGCCACCGATTGCATGCGGGCCACCGGGCCAATGCCCGGGCCGAAGAAATTCTGGGCCGGGTCACCCGGACCGCCCGCCAGACTGATCAGGTCCGCCACCGGGTAAGCACGCACGCTCATCGTGGCCCGCGCCTTTTCCAGCGTGGTTACCTGGATGGCCTGGTCCTTGACGATGTAAGCGAGACCGAAATCCGCCAGCACCTTGCGAAGCACCGTGCGGGCCGAGATGCCCTTCGCGATCGACAGATTCACCGTGCTGTCGTAGCCGATCTGGGCGTCACGCAACGCGGCCTGATCGACCAGGATGGGCTGCCCCATCTGGGTGGCCAGGTATTCGATCACGTCCTTGAAGCTCGCGTCCTTGAACTGAAGCGACGGCAGCGGCTTGTTGAGGGCCGCCATGATCGACTGCTCTTGCGGCGTGAGCCGCGGGCCGGTGTACTTCTTGGCCCGCTCGTTGATCCGCTTCCACTTCTCGGCGTCCGGGAACTGGATGTCCCCCTTGATCGGAGTCGCGCTCTTCTCGACATCGCGGATGGCCCCATCGAAGCCCCGTTCTTTTTCTTGCCGGATGGTGCGGGCCGAGGCCAGCTGGTTCAGAGCGCTGGTGTTGTGATTGGCGATGCGGACCGCCTGGTTGCTGGGGTGCTTGCGGGCCAGCTCGGCGGCCATCTTCTGCGCTTCTTCGACCTTGCCCTTGGCCTGCAGGTCGAGGATCGTATTGAGCTCGTTCTGCAGAGCTTGATCTTCCTTGGAGACTTCTTCCTTGTTGGCGGCGCGGATGGCGGCCTGCACGGCCTTCTCATCCAGGGCCTTGGGATCGGGCGCGGCCTTCAGCGACTTGATCCGCGCACTGAGCATGCTGATCATCGAGTCGCGTTTTTCCTTGGGCAGGTTGGTGTCGCGCTCGAGGGCCGTGATCGTCCGTTCGAGCAGATCGGCCGCCTCCTTGGGCTGCGTCGCCGCCAGGTTGTCGGCCTTCAGCAGGATACCGCGCACCTGGTAGAGGATCTTCTGCGCCTGGATGGCCTGGAGCTGCTGTTGCTGGGTGAGGTACTGATCGGCCCCGCGGCTCGACAGAACCATACCGCTGGCCAGGATCAGGGCCAGTCCACAATGAACGACGCTTCGCGACATGGTGCTGCTCCTCCAGAGGAAGACGTGAAGAGTGCATCCGCACCCATCACATAACCTACCGCCAGCCAAGGGGATTCGCAAGGAGAAACCGGCCCGGGCCTGGTTCTCGCGGCTCCCGTGCGTCCGGTTGTTCGTGATAGAACGCACGAAACGACTCCGGTTGCGCGCGATGGCCCCTCTTCTCTCCGCACTAAGAACGTGCGGCAGCTCAGACTGTTGGCGGAAAACCAGCTCCACCACAAGGTCTTTGCCAGTACCCATTTCGAGACAAGAAGTTGCGGCAGATTATCCGGAAGCCTACGATCCCGGCCCGCGATGAGCGGACAATTCAATGATTGAGGCAGAACTCGGTGCTGTTGAGCAGGGCCCAGAACACATCTTCCAGGGCACGTTTGCGGTCTTTCCTTGGCCCGCCACTCTCGATGTACTTGACCAGCCGCTCCGTTTCCTCGGCGCGAGGCCGCCGCGACAAGGTTACCAGGTAGAGGTCCTTGACTTGCCGCGCCGTGGGGATGCGGTTGCCCGCGGTCTGCACGATATCGAGTGAACCGTTGGGAGTGTGCATCAGATCGAGCAGGAAACTGCTGTTCATCATGTAGAGCGCCTGCAGGATCGAGGTCTTGGTCTCGATGCGGCGATCATGCGGGTTGCGAAACTTGGCCAGGAACTGGGTGATGTCGTCGGGATGCTGAGCATTGCGGTAGGGATCATGGTGCGGCCGCCGATACGTGGCCCCGACGGCGATGTGCAAGCTCTTGAGCAACTGTTCGGGCGTCATGCCCCGCACCGGCATGCGGGCAAACAACCTGGGATCGTCCTGGCTGGGGTCCGAACGAACGCTGCTCCGCTGATAGGTCTTGCTGCCCGCGATGGCCCGGATGAGATATTGCAGGTCGAAGTCGTGGGCCACGAAGGCCGCGGTCAGTTCATCGAGCAGTTCCGGATGGCTGGGCGGGTTCTCCTTGGTGCCCATCACGTCGATGGGATCGACCAGCCCGATGCCGAAGAAATAGCTCCACATATGATTGACGACCGCGCGGGCAAAGTAGGGATTCTCCCGCCGCACCAGCCAGTCGGCCAGCACGTGATGCGCGAGCCGATCCTGCGACCATTCGTGCTTGTACCCGTCGAGAAACGTGGCCGGCACCGTGTTGGCGTGGTCGGGGATCTTGATCTGCGGCACTTGCGTGGGTCGCTTGTTCTGCACACTCACTTCCACGAAGAAGGCGGCGAACTGCCAGAACTGCTCGCGCGACCAGTCGCCCCCGGATCGGTCGTCGTGGCACTGGGCACATTCGAGCTTGACCCCGAGGAACAACCGGGAGGTTTCCGCCGCCAGTGTTTCGGGGCGGAACTGGTTGAGCGAATAGAAGTCGCCACGGACCGTGAGGAGCTCGTGGACCAGCTTGTCGTAGGGCGTGTTCTGGCGGATGTGGCCCTGGAACCAGTCCTGCAAAGACCCGGCGTCGTGCTGGCTGAAGCCATTGTTGCTGGTGCTGTCAATGGCCCGGGCGAACAGATAATCGTACCAGTAACTGCCGAAATGCTCGGCATAAAGCTTTGGAAACTCGGGATAGTTCGCCTGGGGGAAAGCGGGATCGCGACCCAGGATCAGCTTGTCGATCCAGATGCGCCGCTTGTCGGGCCGCCGATCGTCCAGGAAGTCGGCCATCGTGGTGATGGTCGGGATCCGGCCATTGAGATCGAGGCTGAGGCGGCGGAAGAACTCAGCGTCTTCCGTCACCGGCGCCGGTTTCACTCCCTTGGCTTGCCAGCCCGCGGCGATCCGCTCATCGATCCGGGCCGACAACGCCTCCGGCCCTTTGCCTTGCCAGGGCGCGATCGGATCCTTCGCCTGCAAGCCAGGAACCACCATCCAGACGATCATGGTGAGGGGGAGACCGAGCCTCGACATGTTGTTTCCTCGCGCGGGAAGCGAAGGCGTCCAGTTGTTAACGGGTATTGCAGCTTATTCGTTGGTCGACCCGTCCCATTTACAGCCGCCAGGAGAAAGACGGAAAAGACACGCCAAAGGATGCCCCGGCCCGCGTAATAGGCGAGAGGCACGGACGAAGAGGACGCCGTCACGGCAGGACCGTTACATTCCGTGCGGGCTGCCCCTGGAAAATCCCGGAAGGGCGCGTCGCATCGGCGGCGGGGCCGTTATAATGGAGCCCGGTCCTCGCTGCGCGCCCGCGAGGCACCCTCGGATCGATCGATGCAACCTCTTCGTGTGACTCGCCGCGAGGCGTGGAGGGTGACGTGGTTTCCAGAGTGCGCTTCTGCCTCGGGATCGTCTGTGCCATTCTCTTCGTGATGATGGGCCGCTCCCAGGATCCGAAGGTCAAGCCGAAGCCCAAGGCCGAACCGAAGTCGGCCCTCACGCGCGCCATCGAATCGATGAAGCTGCCCGCCGGCGCCATCTTCGTACTCAATGAAAAAGGCGACCGCATCACCGAGGTCTTCATGACCCCGGAAGAGTGGGAAAAGAACCGTGCCCTGCTCGCCGAGCTCAAGAACCTCAAGCTGAAACTGGCGGGCAAGGAAAAAGTGACTCCCCGCCACTGCAAGCTGAGCGGCCAGGTGGAAGGTGACATGGTCCGGCTGAAGGCCGAGTTCACCATCGAAACCGCCGAGCCGGCCACGCGCGTGCTGCTCGGCTGTCAGCGCTCGTGGCCCCGCGCGGCCAAGATGAACGGGCAGCTCCCCTTCTTCGTCCCGCCCCAGCAAGGCGAAGACGGGCTGGTCGTCCTCGTCAGCGATCCGGGCAAGTATCAGCTCGACATGGATCTCGAGATGCCCCTCACGGTGCGCGGCATGAAGGGGAGCGATCAGGGCTTCAACCTCGGGCTGGCCTACACGATCGGCAACCTCGAGTCGCTCACGCTGCCCGGCAACGTCCTCGAGGTCAAGATCAACGGGCAGACCTACAAGCCGAAGCGCGACGGCAACCGCAGCAAGCTGGACAGCGTCGCCCTGGGCACCGTCGAGCAGCTCGACGTGACCTGGAAGGGGACCGTGGTCCGGCAGCCCGGCGCGGCCCTGCTGGCGGCCGATGCCCGCATCGTCGTCCAGTTCGACGCCAAGATGAAACACATCACCAGCGACGTCGAGATGAATCTCGAGGTGCTGCGCGGCGAGAATCAGGAATGGCGGATTCAATTGCCGCCCCACGCGCTCTTCCAGTCCGGGCAGCTCGATCCCCGCATCGACAGCGTCGACCCGCCGAAGCCGAATCAGCCCTGGCTGAATCTCAAGCTGAAGTCGCCGACCGCCGAACCGCTGCGCTTCAGCTTCCAGATTCAACAAGTCCGCAAGGGCATGGTGATCCCGGTCGGCCCGTTCACGGTGCTCAAGGCGATTCGCCAGCGTGGCACGATCGGCATCAGCGTCCCGGCCGAGCAAGACATTCGCCTGGGCTACACACCCAGCAGCAACGAAGTCATCCAGCGCGAGGTGCCAGAAGAGCTGCGCGACAAGAACGTGGTGGCGGCGTTCAGTTACTGGAGCTTGCCTGTGCCCGCCGACCCGCAGCAGCCCTTGCCGCCGCCCTTGAGCCTCCATCTCGAAACCGTGAAAGGGGCCCTCGAGATTCGCGGCGAACATGCCCTGCAAATCTTCGACAAGGGCGCCTATCAGCTCGATTGCAAGTTCCAGATCACGCCGCACAGCACCGGCGTGGATCGTCTGGAAGTTCAGCTGCCTGCGAATTTTGTCTACGACGAGCGGCGCGGGCCGGCGCCGGCTGACATCGGCGTGGAGATCGATCCCCAGCGCAAGCTGGCTGTCTTGAAGATGTCGTCGCGGCAGT
>JBFWSD010000460.1:0-5898 GCA_050248575.1 Gemmataceae bacterium | reverse complement strand
TATTGCCCGGGCCGACCGAAGAACTCTTCGCTGAAGGGATCGGCCGTGCTCTCGAACGGCGTCGTCGGCGTGGGGATCTGCCGCAGATCCGAGATCAGGAAGCTTATGGCGGTCACATCCAGAAACGTATTCTGCCCGATGATCGGGTAGTCACCCTTGATGACGTTCTGGTTGTACGGATCCCACCAGTGCCCCTCGACATAGGGATAGTCGTCAACCCAGGGATGCCCCGTGTTGTAGCGGTCCCACTCGGGAAAGCCGAGCCGCCAGCGATCTTCCACGGGCACGAAATCGTCAGTCTCCTGCCCCTCGGCAGGCAATACGCTCGAAGGGCCGGTATAGCCCAGCGGCGGGTCGACATACGTCTGCAGCAAGGGCTGCCCGGCCGCTGTCGGCACGTCGGTCACTCGATCGGGCAAGGTGCTGCTCTCGATCGGCCGGTCGAACGGCGACTGGGGCACCTCGATGATCGCCGTGCCCGGTACCGCCGCGCCATCGACGGTCAACATGGGCTCATCCTGAGCGCGGACCGTGGATGCGTACAGAACGAGGCCTGCCAGAGCCGCCCCGAGCCAGCCTCGAGTTGTTGCGCTTCGCCTCATGAATCGCCTCGTTCAGGGTAGACGTGCCAGTGGAATACGGCGCCGCCGCCCGGCGCCTGACTCTGCCGTGTGTTTATCGGCGCTCGACCTTGACGACCTTGAGGGATATGCCGCCTTTATCAATTTGTCGGAAGCTGACGGTTGCCCGGGGGGGCCGCCCAGTTTGTCAGGGCTGCCCGTTCAAGTCCGTCACCCAGCGGGCAGCCCGACTGGATAAGTTGAGCAGAATTGCAGGCAAGAATTGAAGACTTGAACTGGCGGCGCGCAATTTGCCTTCCCTTTCTGCCATGATTGCCATACTTTCTCTCATCGTTGTCCTCGTGTTTTCGATGCTGGTGGTTCGCGTGGCCAGCGTGGCACTTGTGCTGACCGGCATTTCGCAAGAACTGGCCCGCTTCCAGGCGCGCTCCGCCTTCACCGGGGCCGGTTTCACTACCAACGAATCCGAAAAGGTCGTGCAACACCCGGTGCGGCGACGGATCATCTTGTTGCTCATGCTGCTGGGCAACGCCGGCATTATCACGGTCGTCTCGTCGCTGGTGCTGTCGTTCGTCAACGTCGACCAGTCGGCAGGCTGGGCCGGAACCTACTGGTTCCGCATCCTTGCCCTTACGCTGGGTTTGCTCTTGCTCTGGTTGGTGGCGCACAGCGCCTGGATCGACCACCATCTGTCCAGGCTGATCAAGTACGTCCTCAAACGCTGGACCACGCTGGAAGTCCGCGACTACGCCGGGCTGCTTCACCTGGCCGGTGGCTACGCAGTGGCCGAGCTCAAGGTCAACAGCGGCGACTGGCTCGCCGAGCAGACGCTCGAAGACCTTAACCTCTTCGACGAAGGCATCCTGGTGCTCGGCATCGAGAAGCCGGATAGCACTTACCTGGGCGCACCGCGCGGCGCGGTCAAGATCAGGTCCGGCGACACGGTCATTCTCTACGGCCCGCAAGTGGTCATCGAGAATCTCGATCAGCGCAGCGCGGACCGGAAGGGCGGCGCCGATCACGCTCGAGCCATGTCACGACAGGAACGCGTCGAGGCCGATGAACTTCGCAAGCAGCAAGATCTCGAGGGGGCGCAGGCGCAGAGCCCGGCGCGAGGCTATTCAGGTATGTAAAGGATCCGGTCGCACACCTTGCAGAGCACGAAACGCTCTTGCAAGAGGTTGTTGTACATCTCGGCGGTGATCTCGGTGTAGCAGGCCGTGCAAGTCTTGCCATTCAGGGCCGACAGCGCGTCTTCGCCCTTGGCGGTGGTGAGCCGGTCGAATTTTTCCTTCGCCTCGATCGGCAGCTGAACTTCGAGCTCCTTGATCTTCTTGTGCACCTCGTTGAGCTGATCGGTCAGCTCGTTTCGGCGCGTCTGGATATCGTCTTTGAGGCGATTGGTCACTGTCTTGACCGCGTCCACTTCTTTCTGGAAGTCGGGCAGCCTCGTCAGACGCACATCCGCCTCCGACATGTGCTCCAGGATCTCGTCTTCGATCTTGGTTATGGACGTGCGTTCGTTGACGATTTCCTGCTTGAGAGCCTGGTACTCCTTCGGGGAGGAGGCCGAGTTGAGCTGGTTGGTGTATTTCTCGATGAGGCCCTGCTTGGTCTTGAGCATGAGCTCCTTCTCGCTGATGGTCAGCTTGAGCCTCTTGACGGCATCGTTGGCTTCTTGCTGGGCTTGCTCGGCCTTGGCGACCTTGTCCTGGTGGGCGCGCAAGGTCCTCGGACCGCGGTCGATCTGGTCGGACAGGTCCTTGGCATGAACCTTGTGCCGGTGAATCTCGCGAAGCAGCGCCATGGGGCCAGCCATCTGTGTATTCCTCCTTGCGGCTATTGTGCGAATCGCACGAGGCAACGGCGAGCCTGCGGGCAGCGGATCAGACGCCGGGCTGCTGCCGCTCCTGGGGCGATGCCTTGCCGTGGCGGGCCAACAGCCGGGCTTCGTTGCCAAACACGTCTACCAACGAAAACCGCCGGTCTTGCGACCGGCGGTGTGTGAGTCAGCGGCGAACAGTGCCGTCGAGGAATCCCTCGAGCTGGCGACTTCTAACCGGATGCTGCAGCTTGCGAACGGCCTTGGCCTCGATCTGGCGAACGCGTTCGCGGGTGACCTTGAAGATGCGGCCCACCTCTTCCAGGGTGTAGGTGTAGCCGTCACCAAGGCCATAGCGGAGCTTGATGATCTCGCGTTCGCGGTAGGTCAGGGTCTTGAGCACGCACTCGATCTTGTCCTTGAGCATCTCCTGCGTGGCCGCCGAGACGGGCGACTCGGCGCCGTCGTCTTCGATGAAGTCGCCGAAGTAGCTGTCCTCGCTTTCGCCCACCGGGCGGTCGAGGCTGATGGGATGGCGGCTGATCTTCAAGACGCGCCGGGTTTCCTCGACGCTGATGCCGGCAGCCCGGGCCGTTTCTTCGATGGAAGGTTCGCGGCCCATCTCTTGCAGCAGCTTCTTCGAGACGTTTCGCAGCTTGCTCATCGTCTCGATCATGTGCACCGGGATGCGGATGGTGCGGGCCTGGTCGGCGATGGCCCGGGTGATGGCCTGGCGAATCCACCACGTCGCATAGGTGCTGAACTTGTAGCCGCGACGATATTCGTACTTGTCGACGGCCCGCATCAGGCCGGTGTTCCCCTCCTGGATGAGGTCGAGGAAGGAGAGGCCGCGGTTGCGATATTTCTTGGCGATGGAGACGACGAGTCGAAGGTTGCCGCCCGACAGGGCCCGCTTGGCTTCTTCGTATTCAGTGAAGCGCTTCTTCATGATCTCGACGCGCTTGCGGAGCGTGGAGGGCTCTTCGAGCGTGAGGAGCATGAGGTCGCGCAATTCTTTTTCGAGGTTGCCCCGGTCTTCCTTGGCGGAACGCAGGCTCTTGAGCGCTTCCACCTGGCGTTCGAGCTCGTCCATGCGCTGCGAGATCTGCTCGAGCTTGCGCATGAGGGGCTGCACCTTCTGGGTGCGGATCGACAGTTCTTCCACCAGGGTGACCGCCTTGCGGCGGCGAATGCGGAGGGCGCGGCGGAGCAGACGCTTGGGCTCGTCGGCACAGCCCGGCTCGATGGACTTGGTGAAGTCCTCGATGTTCTGTTCCATCAGCCTTTCCAGCGTGCGCAGGTTGTGCGGCATGCGCTGGATGATCTTGTCTTTTTCGAGGTTCTCGGTGAGCGACACCTTGACGGTGCGATCGAAGGGGAGTTCGCCCGTGTGGACGCGCTGCAGGGTGTCGACCACGTTGCGGAGGGCATAATCGCACTCGAGCACCTTGCGGCGGAATCGCTTGCGCGTGACCTCGATCTTCTTGGCGAGCGAGATTTCTTCCTCACGCTTGAGGAGGGGGATCTCGCCCATCTGGGTGAGGTACATGCGAACGGGATCGTCGATGCGGCGGCTGTCGTCTTCCTCGAAGACGCCGATGTCGAGTTCGGCACGATCGGTGTCGTCACCCTGGGCGGCGCTGGCCGGGCTGGCCTCGCGCTCTTCCGCTTCCGACTCATCGATCAGCTCGATGCCGTGCTCTTCCAGGAAGAGCAGCATCTTGTCGATCCGATCCGGGTCGGAGAGGCCGTCGGGCAGCTGGTCGTTGACCTGTTCGAAGGTCAGGTAACCTTTCGCTTTGCCCGCGTCGAGCAGGGCCTTGAGGCCGTCGTCCAGTTTCAAATCCATCCAAGATCCCCCTCTTCGGTTGGTTGCCGCGGGCAGTTCGCCCATGGCAATCCTAGTGCTTCTGGAGCTGCCTGAGTAAGTCGACCGCCTCCGTGTGGTCGCGGGCAGCTTGAAGTTTGCTCTTTAGTTCCGCTTTGGCGGGCTGCAGGCGATGCTTCTCGAACTCCGCCAGCAAGTCGCGCAGCCAGCCCGCACGATCCGCATTCCGCCGACCGAGGTCGGCAAACTCCAACACCTTCTCACCTAACCTTGGATTGTCGAGCAAAGCCCGCAATTCATCAAGATCGACTCGTCCGCTTTCCGTGTGCAGCCGGTAGATGGCCTCGAGCAGCCGCCGCAGGCCGGGATGCTCGAGTTCGTCTGGTACGACGCTGGCGGCCGCCGTCGGCACCAGCTCCGGCTCGGCCAGCAACACCTGGATGAGTTCCTTCTCACGCTGAGGTGCGGGCGCCGACTGGCGCGGCTCCTCTTCGGCACGGCGCTCGCGCGGCCGCATGGCGCCCGCGTGCAGCTCCTTGATCCGTGCCCGCACGGTCTTCTCTTCGATCTTAGCGCGCGTGGCAATCCGATTCAAAATCAGATCGCGGCGAATGGCCCCTTCGTGCCCGACCATCTCCGGCGCCAGGGCGATGACCTTGAGCACTTCTTCCACCGCCTGCCGTTTGCCCTCGACGGAATCCATACGATCCGAGGTAAAGGTTTGGTTCAGCTTGAACTCGAGAGCGTCGACGGAATGCTGCAGCGCCGTCGCCATGGGCTCGGCCCCTTGCTGCACGAGCAGGTCGCACGGGTCGAGCCCGGCGGGCAAGGTGGCAATGGCTAGCTCCACGTTCTGACTCACGAAGATCTCCAGGGCCCGATCGACTGCAGACTGGCCTGCCGCATCCGCATCGAAGACCAGCACCACGCGGGGCACGAAGCGGCGCAGATGCTGCACGTGCCGGGCGTTCAACGCCGTGCCGAGGGTGGCCACCACCTGCGTGATCCCGTACTGATGGGCCATGATCACGTCGGTGTAGCCCTCGACCACCGCCAGGTACCCCAGGGCCCGCCCGGCATTCAGTGCCTGGTCCAGCCCGAAGAGGTGTTCACTCTTCGTGAACAGCGGCGTCTCCGTCGAATTATAATACTTGGGCGGCGGATTCGGCTTCGACAGGGACGGCGATGACGGCAGAATTCTTCCCCCGAAACCCACCGTCTGACCGCGACTATCCCGGATAGGAAAGATGATCCGATCCCGGAAGCGGTCGTAATAACCGTCATCCTCCGTGCGTTTCCCCACGAGGCCGAGTTTTTCAAGCAGTTCGAGGGAGCGTCCCGACTGGGAAGCCAGCTTGATGAGCCAGTTTCCCCCCGGGGGCGCGAACCCGATACCAAACTGTCCGATCGACTCGGCCGAGAGGCGGCGTTCCTCGAGATAGAGGCGGGCCGACTCGGCCATGGGTGAGTGCCGCAAGCAGTTCTGAAACTGCTCCGCAGTCCACTTCATTAGATCAAGCATAACGGCGCGTTCGGAATTCTGTCGGCGGCCGCCGATTTTTTCTAAAGAAATCCCGGCCCGCCGCGCCAGCAATTCCAGCGCTTCGCGAAAAGATAGGCGATCGTGTTCAATCAGGAAGCTGATGACGTCGCCGTGTTTTCCGCAC
>JBFWSD010000459.1:0-5902 GCA_050248575.1 Gemmataceae bacterium | reverse complement strand
GGCCGAGTTCGTCGAAACTTTGAAGCGGTTGGGGCTGTTGCCGCCCGACCAACTCGACGCGCTGGCCCGCGAGCAGAGCCGCTTCCCCGATAACCGCAGCTGCGCCATCGAGCTCAATCGCCGCGGCTGGCTTACCTTCTTCCAGGTCGACCTGCTCATCGCGGGCAAAGGGGACGAACTGCGGCTGGGGCCCTACGTCCTCCTCGAGCGGCTTGGCGAGGGCACCCTGGGCCCGGTATTCAAGGCCAGGCATTCGCGCATGGGCCGCGTGGTGGCCCTCAAAATCATCCGCAAGGACCGGTTGCAGAAGCCAGCTGACGTCGAACGTTTTCACCGCGAGATCGAGGCTGTCGCGCAGCTCTCCCACGCCAACACGGTGCAGGCCTATGCGGCCGACCAGGTGGGGGATACCCATTACTTCGCCATGGAGTTTGTCGAGGGGCTGGACCTGTCCAAGCGAGTGAAGCATCGCGGCCCGCTGGCCGTGCTCGAGGCCTGTGAATACATCCGCCAGGCGGCGCTCGGCCTGCAACACGCGCACGAACGCGGCCTGGTGCATGGCGACCTGAAGCCTTCGAACCTGATCGTCTATCGGCCCGGGCAGAGTGAGTTGCCCGTGGTGAAGATCCTCGACCTGGGGCTGGCAGGCGAAGTGGGGGCGCGTTTCACGCGCGACAGCGCCGACTTCGTCGCGCCCGAACAGACCACGTCGCCGGCCCGCACGGATGCCAAAAGTGACCTCTATAGCCTGGGCTGCACCTTCTACTTCATGCTCGCCGGCAAGCCCCCCTTCCCGGAAGGATCGGTGGCTGACAAGCTCGAGAAGCACCGCCAGCAAGAGCCCGTGCCAATCGAAAAAGTCCGCGGCGAGGTTTCCGCCGCAGTGGCCGGCATCATCCGCAAGCTGATGGCCAAGCGTTCCGAAGATCGCTTTGTCTCGGCACAGGAAGTGGCGCAGGCGCTGGGCGAGCTGCGCGAGCCGGCCAGCGCATTGACGTGGCAGAACGTGCTGGCCGCACTCAAGCGTGGGCTGGTCATCGTGCTGGTACAGCTTTATCGCCTTGCTCGTGCGCATCCCCGCTGGGCGGCGGGCTGCCTGCTCATTCTGATCGTGCTGCTGGTATGGGTCCGGGTGCCAGGCGAGAAGACAGAACGGCCCCACGCGGTGCTCGGCTACACATTGCGCAAGCATCCGCCGCAGGCGGCCCGTTTTGGCGGCCACTGGTACCTGTTTGTTCCGGAGCGGGTGCGTTCGTGGGAGGAAGCCCAGGAGCGCTGCCAGCAGATGGGGGGCTACCTGGCCTGCGTCACTTCGGCGGAGGAAAACAATTTCTTGCTCGACATCACCGGGGAGAACAACTTCTGGCTGGGAGGCCGCAACGACGAGCAGCAGAAATGGTTCTGGATCACCGGCGAGCCGTTCACGTTCACCTCCTGGGCCAACGGCCAGCCCAACAACGGCGCCAATGTCTATCTGGAAATGTATCGCGGCAACTGGCACGACATCGGCGCGCGGGAAAAACGCGCCTATGCTGCCGGCTTCGTGTGCGAGTTCGATTTCTGAGGTCCGGTTGGCAGAGAGCTGGGTTAGACACGACCGCTTCTTTCGTCTCTTTCTCAGGGAAACTACCGGAGGATGCCATGCCGAAGAAGCTGAGCGCGGCCTTGATCGTAATGCTGGCAACCTGGGCCGTTGCGTGGGCGGCCGATCCTGCCGTCGAACGTGTGGTCAACGAGGCGGTCCGCGAGCTAGGCGCCGAGGATTTCCGCAGCCGCGAGGCCGCCACCTCCGCACTTCTCAAGCTCGGCCTTGATGCCATTCCGTTGCTTGAAGCGAAGCGCGACCAGAGCGAGGACGCCGAGGTGCGCCGCCGCATCGACGGTGTGATCGCAGCTATCCAGCGTGCGCGGGCCGCCCTTGAATTCTCCGTCGATCCGGTCAAAGACCCCATCAAGCTCGATCCCGATGGGGCCATCAACCTGACCGTGCGCATCAAGAACGTGTCGGCCCGGCCGCAGGTGCTGTGCCGATTGGACGGGCCGGTGCAGCAGCGTTTCATTTATCAGACGACCAGCTTCGCGCTGGTGGCTCGGCCAAACGGGATGGCCGAATGTGTCGAGATCAAGGGGCCGAAGGTCGACAACGGGGCCACGGCGGCCCTGCTCATGGACATCCGCGACTCGGCGGGCAAGCCGCTCGTGCCGCACGGCATCATCGGCGCCTCCGTCGACAAGCTGGGCGAAGCCGATTTCCTCCGCGTCGAACCCGGCAAGGAAACGTCGGCCGTCGTCAAGGTGCCCCTCAAGGTGCTCGGTCTCACCAAACCGGGCAACTACGAGCTTTCGATCAACTATCGCGTACAGGGCGACGGCGCCCCGAACGGCATCTCCGTCGAGGGCAAAAGCAAGAAGCAGCTGGACCTGCTGCTCAGCACCTATCGCTGCAACCTGGCGGTCAAATTGAAGCTGCTTGTGGTGGAGAAATAGCCATGGACAGAATCGCCAGGGCCGCCTTCGTGCTGATGTTGTTCGCGAGTCCGCTGTTGGCCGCCGACCCGGCCCTGGAACGCGCCGTCGAAGAATGTCTGCGCGAACTGACTGGTGACGATGCACGTGGCCGCGAAGCAGCCAGCGCCGCGCTGGTCCGGCTGGGCACGCCGGCCATTCCTCTCCTCAAGGCACGCCTCGACAAGACGGAAGACACGGCCCTTCGGCGCCGCATCGAAGGCGTCCTCGTGCAAATTCAACGAGCCGCTCCCGCCCTCGAACTGACCATTGAGCCGTTCAAGCCCGTGCCCTTCGACCCGGCCGCCAAGCTTCATCTGAAAATTCGCATCAAGAACGTGTCGAAGCGGTCCGTTCTTTTCTGTCAGGCGCAGGGCGAGCTATTCGAACGCGAGTTGCTGCAACTGCAGCCCAAGGTGCAGGAATTCGACAGCCGGGGCGGAGTGAAGCCCTTGCCCAGCCAGACCATCGACACCGGCGAGGGGGCTATTCTGCATTTGCATGTTCGCGACGACAAGGGCAAGAACCTGGTGCCGCTTGGCGTGGTCGGGTCACTGGTCAGCAACGTGCGCGAGGCCGATTTCCGCAAATTGCAGCCCGGCGAGGAGTTTGCCGCCGAACTGACCGTGCCCGTCAAAGCCCTGTCGCTGCCCGGGCCTGGCACCTACGAGCTGACCATTGCCTATCGCCTGCAGGGAGACGGGCTGCCCAACGGCATCTCCCCCGACGGCAAGAACAAGCGCCTTGTCGATCTGCTGCTGACAGCCTATCGCTGCGACCTGACCGCCAAGGTGAAGGTGCAGTTCACTCCACGCGCACCGTGAAGTCCTTGCCCTCCCAGCGGTCTCCCTTCAGCCAGAAGAAGGTGAAGTTGACTTGTCGGCCCGCGGGCAGCTCGCGCATGGGCAGATCCACATAGTGGATGCCCAGCCCGGTATCGGTGGTGTCGCTGTCGCGCGTGGTTTGCCAACCGTCCAGGGTCCAGTGGACCTTGGCGGGGGCCAGCACCTCGACGCGCAGATCCTTGCCGCGCGTGATCGTCACGCACTTGTGATTGAAACGCCACGAGCAGCGCGGCGAGGTCACTTTCTTCACCAGGTAGCGTTGCACGGTCTGCGGCGGCATGTCGAAGACCTTGCCGTCGCGGAGCGAGCGGCGCAGCTTGATGTACTCGGAATGAGCCCAGACAAGGGGCATCGCCGAGCCCGAAGCCAGCCCGTTCACGAGCTCGCGTTCTTTCACGTCGTCCGTGTCCCAGACCTGTTCGGGGATCAGGCCGGTGGGGCCGGTGAAGTTCTCGACAAAGCCGAGCAGCTCGCGGGCACGATCCGGGCGGCCCGCCGCCAGCTCGTAGTGGGCCCGCTCTGCGGTCAAGAGGGGCCAGGCTCGCCCCACGCCGGTGCCATCGAAGGGGCGGCCATCCTCGTGTTCGCCGTAGCCGTCTTGATTATACCGATACCAGCTCACGCCTCGCTTGGTCTCCACTTTGAGCAAGCTGTCGATCACCTTGAGCGTGTTGAGGATGCGCGGATCGTCGGGTGCCCGCAGCCCGAAGCGCACGAGGGCCAGCGCATCGATGCTGATGATCTCCTCCGCGGGCACGTTGCTCTGCTCGGGGGGCCGATTCTTGATCGGCACGAAACCTTGCAGCGGCGATACCGCGTCCGCCGTTTCCGGGGGGGCGATGCGCACGTAGTAGCCCTCGACGTCGAGCTCGCGACATAGCCTCGTGCCGGTCGTATAGGTCCAGCGGTCGATGGCGTCATGCCAGGTGTCGGCCGTCTCGCGCATGTAGGCAGCCATGACGGGCTCGCCGTTGTGGTCGGCGATGTCGGCGGCCGCCAGCAAGCCCGCGATCTCCACGGCCAGCGTGAACGGCGAGTAGCCCGCATCTTCTTCCCAGCGGTCCTCTTGCGTGACCGGTCCATTCTTGACCAGGAAGCTGGCCGCTCTCTTCACCATCGGCCACAGCTTCACATCGATCTGTTCGGGCACTACCTGTTCGCGGCGGGCCAGGTCGACCAGCAGGATGGGAAACGCCGTCTCGTCCATCTGCACCCCTTCCCAGTACGGGGTGCCGTCGAGCCAGAGATTCTGTGACCAGTGGCCGTCCGCCTCCTGGCTGATGCGGAGATACTTGAGGACGCGGTGGGCATCATCGTGGGCGCCGGCGGCGATCAGACCGCCCGCCGTCTCGACCAGGTCGCGCGGCCACACCAGGTGATAGCCTCCCAGGTCATCGTCTCCTTTGTTGAAGCCCCACGGGATCGACAGGCTGGCAATCATGCCGCCCGGGAAGTTTTTGGCCTCGTGCGTGCGCAGCATCGCCGTGCTGACGCGATACAGATCTTTGTCGCGTTTCGGCTTGTCGAGGGGCAGCAGCCCGTCTTGCCATGCCTGCCAGGCGTCGACGTACTCGCGCTTGAGTTTGTCGAAATCGGAATAGAGACTGGCCAGCACGCGATGGCCCGCCTCGTTGGGCAGCCTGCTGAATCCGATGGCCAGCACGATTGGCTCGTCGTGCTCACCCAGGTCGATCTCGGCCGACAGGGCCACCGTGCCATTCTCGGCGTAGCGGTAATTCCAGGTCAGCTGGCGATTGCGCGACAGATCCTGCCAGCCGTCGGAAACGCCGGCAAAGCCGACCGAACGCTGTTTCCACGGCCGCGCGCAGCCGAACGCCAGGCTGATGCCGTCGCGATGGGCAAACAACATGGGGCTGCCCTTGTAGTCATCGACCCAGGCGGAGTTCTCGCGGCCTCGGTTGCCCAGGTGCGGGGCAAGCAAGGCAAACAGCCGATAATCCTCGCGCTTGCCCTTGATCGCCTCGAAGTGCAGCCGCTGCACCAGCACATCCCGTTCGGGATCGCCGACAATCTCCTTGGTGAGGCGATAGCGGCCTTCCGTGCAGGTATTGATCAGCCGATAGCCGGGCACGCCCGGGGCCAGGTACTCGATCTTGTGCTCGGTGTGCCGCTTCTCTTCGGAGAAGAAGTCGCGGCCATCGGTGACGATGAGTTCCATGTCGCGCACGCAGGCGGTGTCCACGCGCGGATAGTAGATCTCGTTGATGATGCCGTGGCTGAGCGTGAACCAGATACGGCTCGACCGGTTGCGGGCGGTACCGACGCCGACCTTGGCGCTGGAGGTCCAGCGCGGCGGCAGCCCGGGCCAGCCCGGGGCGTGTTGATTGGAAGACATGATGCTTTTCGCGACGCCTTTCGGTGGTTGAGGTTGCGACTGATCCGATGCCCAGATTGTATGAACCGGGCGGCAGAAAGTGCGTTGAGTTGGGAGGCGACCTGCCCTGACAGACGAACCTGCCGTATTTGTTGCTGTCGTTCAATGACGTTCGTCTAATCAGATGTTATTCTGACGTTTGAGGTACCTCATGGGG
>JBFWSD010000458.1:0-5903 GCA_050248575.1 Gemmataceae bacterium | reverse complement strand
GCCCGACAGCTGGGCCGTCAACCAGCTCTTCCCGATCATGCCCATTCATCGCCTCAACGAAACGCCCACGCGGCGGGCCGTCCTCGGCGACATCACCTGCGACTCCGACGGCAAGATCGACCAGTTCATCGACCTGCGCGACGTGCGCAGCACGCTCGAGCTGCATACCTTTGACGGCCAGCCCTATTACCTGGGCGCTTTCCTGCTCGGCGCCTACCAGGAGATTCTCGGCGACCTGCATAACCTGTTCGGCGACACCAACGCCGTGCACGTCAGTCTCGACGACGACGGCGAGATCGTGCTCGACGCCGTCATCAAGGGGGACACGGTCCGCGAAGTGCTTGCCTACGTGCAATACAAGGCCGATGACTTGATTGCCCTCATGCGCAAGGATGTGGAGCGCGCCGTGCGGGGCAACAAGATCAGCCTCGAAGAATCGCGCCAGCTCCTCAAGTTCTACGAGTCCGGCCTGGAAGGCTACACCTACCTCGAAGAGCCGTGAGCTACTTCAGACTCGACAGAAACTCGAGCAGATCGGCCAGGTCCTGCTTGCTCAGCTCGCCCAGCAGCCCTTCGGGCATGGCCGATTGCTTGCTCTGTGTCTTCGTTTCAATGTCACTCTTGGCAAGGCGATGACGGCTGCCCTGGTTATCGACCAGCACCAGCCGTTCCGGCGTTTCCTCGGCGATGACGCCGAGGTAGACCTTGCCCGCCTTGGTGGCCACTTGCCATTGCAGATAGATGGGCAGCACGGTCTGCCCGGGCCGCACCATGGCCTCGAGCAACGCGTCCTTCCCCATTTTCTTGCCGATGCCGTCGAGGGCAGGACCCAGGGCGGCGTCGGGATTGCCTTCCCCTGCCACTTGATGACACTTCACGCACGCAGCCGTCGAACGCAGGAACAGGTCGCGGCCCCGCGCCGCGTTACCCTTGAGCGCCAGCAGCACTTTGTCTTCGGCCAAATTCTTGGGGTCCAGCCTTTCACCCGGCGGGGCCGCAATCTTGGGCAGTGATTGCTCGGTCACTTCCTTCAGGCGACTGAAGGGATCTTCGACCTCGAGCAGGAAAGCCCATCCCCCCTCCGACTGTGTCGATTTGACGACGAGGCGGTTCAGCCCTTTCTCGAAGCGGACCGGAAAGACATCGCTGCGCGGCGCCAGCTGGCGGGCGGCAGCGCTGCGAAACACCGGCTTGCCATTCAGCCAGATCTTGATCCCTTCTTCGCTGCCAACCAGCAGGCGCGTCTCGACGGGCTCCTGCGCTTCCAGGATTGTGGCCGCGTAAGCCACCGCATTGCTGTTGGGCTTGCACTGATTCTGCAGGTTGACGATGCCGTCCTTGCCCACCTTGGCTGCGTTCCAGCCGTCCATGCGCTCCGGCTCCTTGACCGTCTCGGTCGGAAAGACATGATCCAGCCGGTCGGGCTGATTGGCTGCCAACCCGGGCGACAGACGATAGCGCACCAGCGGTCTCGTCCCCAGCTTGCGCGAGAGGGCCAGGGCATCTGCTTTCAGGTCGGCGTCGCCAAGATCGCGCTCGGCCGCCTGGAGCAGTTCGGGACGCCGGGCCAGCCCGCGCCAGCGCCAGTCGGCCTTGGCCGTGAAGCCCCGATACGCTTCCGCGCGCAGTTCCTTCGGCGTCCTGGCATCGAGATAGCCGATGGCCAGGTCGCCCGCCTTGGTACTGTCGAGCGCGCAGAGCGTGCGCAAGGCCAGGGCACGGTCGGCCATGGGCCTCTGGGCATCGTTCGCAATCGTCGTCAAAGTGGTCAGCACGTCGGCGGGCTGCAAGATCCACAACAGGGCCGCCACACGGGCATCCCACTTGTTCTGCCAGCTTGCGGACAGGAGCGGCAGCACTTCCTTTTCCTTGTCGCGACAGGCGATGCCGACCGCCTCCAGGTAGAAGCGGTCGGCCGGATCGGCCTGGTTGGCCAGTTCGACCAGCAAGGGAGCGGCCTTGCCCGCGTCGGCATCGCGCAAGGAGAGAAGCACCTCGCGGCGAACGGCCGGCGACGGATCGCGCACCAGCGACTTGCCGACTTCGACCATGTCGGCGCCGTTTTGCCGCAGGCTGCGCAGGGCCAGGATGCGGAAGTCAGGATCTTCATCCGCAAGGGCGGCCCGCACGTGTTTCTGCCCGTCGGGGCCAAGTGTGCCCAGTTGAAAGAGCACGCGGGCACGCAGAATGCGATCCTCGCCGCGGACATGCCTGGCGAGGAGCGGAATAGCGTCTTTTCCTTTCGCCTTGATGGCAAGAATGGCCCGGCTGCGGGCATGCAGGTTGGGGGAGCCTAGCGCAGCGCTCAGGCCTTCCGGCGTGTTCACGTCAGGCGCGGCCACCTTGTAACGGCCGTCGTGATCCTTGGGGATCAGTCTCCAGATGCGGCCCTCCCACTTGGTGGAGTTGCGGCCGCCGGCGATGCGGTTGTAGAAGTCGGCCACGAAGATCGAACCATCCGGAGCAACTGCCACGTCCGCGGGCCGGAACCAGCGATCCTTGCTGGCGAGCAAGATGTCGGGCTGCGCGATCTGTCGCAGTGCCTCGATGGGGTCGTTGTCTTTGTCGAAGGGAACACCCTTGGCCCGATAGCCGGCGCCGTGCGGCTCGAGGGCGAAGCCCTGCAGCCGGCCCGTACCGCAATCGACCAGGAGTGGCATGCCACGATACTTGGCGGGGAGAAGCTTGCCTTCATAGACACACATGCCCGCCGGCGCGCCGGCCCCGGTGCGCATGAGATAGGGCACCACGCCGGCGCTCTCCAGGTTCCAGTCGAGGCCGCGCGGCGGGATGGGCTGGTAGCCGAAGTTGCCCCCTTCCATGACGTAGAGGAAACGGCAGTACTGGTTGCCCTCGTCGTCGTCGTTGTCGGAGTGAAAAGTCGTGCCGAACGAGTTGGTGGCGCATTCGTAGCCGTTGCGGAAGTTGTGGCCGAGCACCTCCACGCCGCTCAGGTCGTGGTTCATGCGATAGACGCAGGCGCCGCGATACGGGCGGCCATCGGTGACCAGCGTCTTGCCGTCGGGGAAGGTGGTCTTGCAGCCCGTGTCGCCGAAACAGTTGTAGAGCTTGCCATCCGGGCCCAGGTAAACCGAGTGCACCGAGTGATCGCCATGGATGCCATTGAAGCCAGTCAGCAGGATCTCTTTCTTGCCGGCGGTACCGTCAGGCTTGATTTCGATGGTGAAGATGTTGGGGGATTGCGACACCCAGACCTTGTCGCCGATGACGGCAAAGCCCTGGGAGGAGTTGATATCGAGCCCTTCGTAGAAGACGCGCGACGAATCGCAGCGGCCGTCGCCGTCGGTGTCTTCAAGGACCATGATACGATCGCCCGCGGGCCGTGCCGGCTTGAGGAAATAGGGAGGCTCCTTGGAACGCGGCCCGGCGGCGCCGCGATAATGCACCCCTTCCACGAGCCAGATGCGGCCCTTGTCGTCGATGTCGAAGCAGGTAGGGCAATGGAGCTGCGGCTCGGCGGCAAAAAGCTGTACGCGCAGATCGCTCGCCGGTTCGAGCGCCGCCAGCGCCTCTTGCGGATCGAGTTGCCCGTGCAGGCGGGCCGTCAGCCCCAAACAGATCATCGCCGTCAAGAGGTAGACGCGCGCGTGCATGAGGACCTCCGTCTCTGGATGGAGCGAATCGGCAGAAGCTCCAGTCTAGCGCCTATCTCCCTTGAGCTCCGCGCCATTCTGGGAAAAGGAGGATTACGATTGAACGAAATCCAAGATTCGCTCGCGGACTGTGCGCTTCGTGGTTGATTGATTTCAACCATGAATCGCACGAGGTTGGCGCACCTGTCTTGAAGGATCCGTGCGTCGTCCTTCGTGCTGTGCAGATCCGTGCTCTCTGAGGGAAGTCATGATCGGTGAGGGAGAACCTGGGCATACGCTGGCTTGGATTTCTCGGTTGCAACCCGGGCCGTTTCCGCTGTAATAGTCTGGGATGTGAACAAGCGTCTCCTGGGCCATCACCATGGACCGGACCAATCACTACGAGACTGCCTTCAAGGGCTATCTGCACGCCCATGGCAACTGCTATGTGGCCGTCGACGAATCGCAGCGGGCCATCTTCGAGGACGAGGCCCTCAAGAGCCTCGACTTCATCGTCTATGGCGAGGAATCATCCCGGCTGCTCGTCGACATCAAGGGACGCCGCTATCCGACCGGCACCCCGGGCCGCGAACGCCATGTCTGGGAATGCTGGTGCACCGAGGACGACGTGACCGGCCTGACGCGCTGGGTCGAGGTGTTCGGCTCCGGCTATCGCGGGCTGCTCGTATTCGCGTACCAGGTGGCGCCCGAGATCCCGCTCTTCGGCGACACCGAGGACCTGTGGACTCACCACGACCGCCGCTACCTGTTCCGGGCCATCGACATCGAGGACTACAAGCAACACCTGCGGGTGCGCAGCCCGAAGTGGCGGACCGTGACCATTCCGCGCCCGGCGTTCCGGGACATTGTCCGCCCCTTTCGCCACTTCCTGGGCAGCCAGCTCGCCGAAGTGCCGGCCTTCATTTGACGACCTGGTCACTTGCCACCGCTGATCGAGATAGTGACGAGTGACCAGTGACCAGTGACAGTTGACAAGAAAATGCCACGCAACCTCATCCTGGGCACCGCCGGGCACATCGATCATGGCAAGACCGCGCTGGTCAAGGCCTTGACGGGCGTCGACTGCGATCGGCTGCCCGAGGAGAAGGCGCGCGGCATCACCATCGACATCGGATTTGCCCACCTCGAACTGGGTGAGTTTGTGCTGGGCATTGTCGACGTCCCCGGCCACGAACGCTTCATCAAGAACATGCTCGCCGGGGCCACCGGCTTCGACCTGTGCATGCTCGTGGTGGCTGCCGACGATTCGGTGATGCCGCAAACCCGCGAGCACCTGGAAATCCTCTGCCTGCTCGGGCTCAGCACGGGCGTGATTGCCCTCACCAAATCGGACCTGGTTGACGCCGACACACGACAAGTGGTCGAGCTGGAGATCCGCGAACTGGTGCAGGGGACCTTTCTGGCCGAGGCGCCGATCGTGCATACGTCCGCACACCGCGGGCTGGGGCTCGACGACCTGCGGGCCGCGCTGACCGCCGCCTGCGCTTCGGTCGCCGCACGCGAGGAACACGACTGGTTCCGCATGCCCATCGATCGCGTCTTCGTGGTGCAGGGGCATGGCACCGTGGTAACCGGCTCGGTCTTGAATGGTCGGCTGCGGGCCGGCGACGAGGTGGACTGGCTGCCCGTGAATCAGCGCGTGCGCGTGCGCTCTCTGCAGACCCATGGCGCCGCGGTCGACGAAGTCCGCCGCGGCATGCGCGCCGCCGTGAACCTGGCGGGCGTGCCCCACGAAGACGTGATTCGGGGCCAAGAACTGGCCACGCCGGGCATCCTGGTGCCGTCGCGCTTGCTCACCTTGCAGGTGCGTTGCCTGGCCGATGCGCGGCAGCCCCTCAAGCATCGCGCCTCGGTACGCTTTCACCTCGGCACCGCCGAACTGCTCGGCACGCTGATGCTCCTCGACAGCACGCGGCTCGAGCCCGGGCAATGGGGGCTGGCCCAGATTCACCTGGAGGAACCGGCCCTGGCAGTGTGGGGGCAGCCCTTCGTGATTCGCAGTCCCGGGGCCGAACGGACGCTTGGCGGCGGCAAGATCTTGCAGCCCACGCCCCCCAGCATTCGCCGCCGTCATGTTGATCTCATTGAACGGGCCGAACGCCTCGTTGCGGGCAGCGACGAGGAACGGACGCGGCAAGTAGCGTGGTTTGCCGGCGAGCGCGGTATCACGGCCAGCGATCTGATCCGCAGCGCCCGGCTCACTCCGGCCCGCGCGGACGAACTCCTGGCCAGCTTGAACGGCGCGGGCGAACTGGTGCCGCTCAACCTGGGGGCGGGCCGCAGTCCGCT
>JBFWSD010000457.1:0-5907 GCA_050248575.1 Gemmataceae bacterium | reverse complement strand
TGAATCCCGGCGGCAGTCCCGTCACCTCCACGCGAATCGGTCCGTCGAACCCGTCGATTCGATCGGCCTTGACCGTGAACTCACTGGCACTGCCGGCGCCAACCACCGGGTCCGTGCCTATCAGCCGAATCCGGAAATCGGGCTGCCGCGGGCGAATCGTCAGGGTGTACTTGAAGTCAGTTCCCTCGAAACCGCGCACGTCTCTGATCCGCACCAGGTAGGTGCCGTCCGCGGGCACCTCGAAGAACAATCGCGAATCCGAGCCCAGTTCCCGTTCGGCGTCGTCGTCATTCTGATAATACAAGGTGAAGGTCGGCAGCCCGTTCGGTGTCAGCCGGGCCTTGGGCGGAAAGGGCTTCACGATGTAACACGGTTCTCCCAGTGCGTGCGTCAGCGGAGTTGTATCGAAGACCCCCCGGCGTTTTCCTTGACCGGGATAAACCTTGAAGCCCGAATCCGGGCCGCGCGGATAATGCCAGAGCTTGACGACCTCCCCGTTGGCGTAGAGGTAGTCATTCAGATGCATCTCTTTCCAGTTGAACAGGCGAAAGTCGTCCGACGTATCACTGTCCTTGCCACGGAAGGTGAAGTAGGAATCGCGCACCGCTTGCAACACGACGCGTGGCACGCGCTCGCCCTTGTCGTCGAGGATCTCAATGAAAGAATCAAGTTTGCTCTTGCTGCGGCCCGCATTCACTTCCAGCACCCACTGCTGGCCGGCACGGGCAGTGAAGCGGAAGACGTCCGAGTCAGGCTGGCCGTCTTTGCGCCCGGAAATGGTGCCAGTGATCTGGACGGGCAACTTGACTTCCTGCGCCTGCTGGGAATGGTCATTGGGTTCCACTTCGGCGGTCTGGGCCGGCGCGCGCGGCGGGATTGGTGTGACGGTCGGCTTGACCGGTTCGGCAACAGGCTGCTCGGCGACCGCGTTGATCTTGTGGCGGGCGAGCGAGCCGTCAAGCCGGCCGATGACGTAGGACTGCCCGTCAGCGGCAACAGCCAGGCCCACGGCAACCTCCGGTTCACCCTTGGTTAGCTGCAACTCGCGATAGTCGGTCGTATCCCAGACCTTGATGGTCCTGTCCTCGGCGCTGGACACCAAGCGTTTGCCGTCTGCGGAGAAGCCCAGGCGCACGATTGCCCCCTGGTGCGCGAAGCGGGCCACGACCATGCGATTGATCCCTTCCTTTTCCCTGGAAGTGAATTCCCAGACCCGGATGTTGTTGTCGGCACCTCCAGCCACGATGTGCCGTCCATCCGGAGTGAAGGTACACGTGTAGACTTCCTTGAGTGGTTCGCCCAGCGTGTCCAGACGCAGTCCGTCGCTGACGCGCCACACCTTGCACGTGTCGTCCGCACTGGCGCTGACCAGGAAACGGCCGTCGGGGCTGAACGCGATGTCGTAGACCGCCCCGTTGTGACCTGCCAGGGTGCGCAGCAGCTCGCCGCTTTCCGCGTTCCAGATCTTGATCGTACGATCGTAGCTGCAAGTCGCCAGCAACTTGCCGGCGGGGGAGAGCTCCGCGTCGTAGAGCAAGTCGCCGTGGCCCTTGAATTGCTTGATTTGCTTGCCATCAGCGACGTTCCAGATGGTCGCTTCGCCGCCCACGCCGGCAACGCCCGATGCCGTGATCAGACTCCTGGAATCCGACGTGAAGTGCACCGAGGTGACCTTGCCGGGAAAGCGCTCGAACACTCGTCCTGGCTTGTTCTGTTGCAACGGGCCGGCGGAAGACACGTCATACACGGAAACCTTCGAGAAAGAGGCCACCGCCAGCAACTTTTCATCAGGCGACAGATCCAGGGCGGTGATGGGCCGCTGATCCGTCAAGGGCTTGATCTTTGGCGCAACGATGGCAAGGGGATCAGGATGCTTGCCGTCGGGCCCCTTGGCGCCGCTGGCAATCCAGGCCTTGAGCAGCTCGATCTCTTCCGGTTTCGGTTGCGGCTTGCGCTTGGGCGGCATCTGGGGCTTGGAAGTCCCGACCATGACACGAATGAGCCGGCTGCCTTCCGTATCGCCGGCCAGCAGGGCTGGCCCCTTCGGAGTTCCCTTGGACAGTGAAGCGTAGCTCTCCAGCGAGAACTCACCGGCGGGCTCGGCGTCGTTGTGGCAACCGGCGCAGTACTTCTTCAAAATGGCCGCCGCCTGCTGATAACTTGCTTGCGGTTGATCGGCGCCGCGCAGAGGGCCGACACTGACGAGCAAAACCACCGGGACCAGAAGTGCAAGAAGGGTGCGCATGATGTAGATCGCTTGGCTTCGAGTGATTAGTGATTGAAGAGGAACTCACGGCTGTTGAGCACGCCCCAGAACAGGTCTTCGAAGACTTCCCTCTCGTTCTTGGCGCCTTGCTCGGGCAGCAGTTCCAGCAGGGCCTTGCGTTCCTTTGCCTGGGGATAACGGGACAGACACATCAGGTAGATCTCGTCGAGGATCGCCTCGTCCGTCGTACCCTGTCGACGTCTCTTCAGCACATCATCGATCTTGTTGCCGGTAGTTTTCAGTTTTTCGTTGATCGTCTTGCCATTGGCGAGATGCAAGACTTGCACCATGCTCGGCTCGTCGGAGCGCTCACATTCGCAAACGATGCGCCGCTGGTTGCGGCCGAACGTCTGCAAGAAGTAGTTCTCGACGGCCGAATCGTAGAGCTGAATCGCACGCGTCCCCTGGGGGTAGGCAGTCGTCTTTTGTCTGTCCGCGCCTGGAAAGGCGACAAACTCGAACTTGGTCGGTACGCCCGTCACCTGGACGATGGCGTCGTGCATCACTTCCGCCATCATCCGGCGGGGATAGTAGCGCGAAAAAAAGCGCTTCTCCTTCTGGTTGCCCGGCAACGGCCTGCTCGTCCGCTGATAAGCATTGGACTGAAGTATGGCCCGCATCAGCTCTTTCAGGTCGAACTTCTTTTCGACCGTGAACTTGGCGGCCGCCAGCAGCAGTTCTTCATTGCTGGCCGGGTTGGAGATGCGCATGTCGTCAATGGCCTCGACCAGACCGACACCAAAGAAGTTAGCCCAGACCCGGTTGGTGATGGCGCGGGCAAAGTAAGGGTTGTCGGGTGCGGTCAACCACCGAGCGAGATGAAGACGTCGGTCACCCGGGTCGTTGAATGGGATCGATTCGCCGTCGAGGGGTGTGGGGGGGCGCGGCTGGCCCGTGCGTGGCTGAATCAATTCGCCGGAAGCAACCACGTATAGCGTGCGCAGACCGTCGCCGTTCCGAGGTTCGCCGCCCCAGCCCTTGGCCTTGACCCGAGCAAAAATGTTGGCCATCGCATAATACTGGTCGTTCGTCCATTTCTCCAGCGGATGATTGTGGCACTTCGCGCAGCCAATCGAGAGGCCGAGGAAAGCCTGGCTGACGTTCTCAGTCATGTCTTCGGGCGACTGATGCAGTGCGTAAAAGTTGGTGGCGCCGTTGCTATAGCTGTCGCCACTGGCGGTTATCACCGCGCGCACGAACTCGTCCCACGGGGTATCGGCTTCCACGTGCTTGTGGATCCATTGGTAGTAGGCCTTGATCGCCTGCGGGCGGAGCAGCGTCCCGTTCAGCATCAGTATGTCAGCCCACTTGTACGTCCAGTAATCGACGAATTCCGGGCGCTTGAGCAGGTCGTCAATGAGCACGTCGCGCTTGTCCTTGGCCTTGTTCTCCAGGAATGCGCTCGTCTCGGCGGCCGTGGGCAAGCGGCCAATGGTATCGACGTAGGCGCGACGGACAAACTCCGAATCGCTGCAGGCGGGCGAAGCAGGAAGATTGAGCCGGGCCAGCTGCTTGTCGATCAGCACGTCGATGAAGTTCCGGGCCATGCGGCGATCAACCACGATACTGGCGTCGGAATTCTGGTCTTTCGTGTAGGGCACCGTCAAGCGGGCAATCCCGATCTTGCTCGCATACCAGGCAACCACCGCTCCTTCGCCCGGACCAATCACCGTTACCACGCCCGCATCATTGACGGTGCACACCGCCTCGTTTGCCGAGGACCACTTGACCCATGCGGTGACGTCTTCCAGCCGGCCATTGCTGTAACGAGCACGGACCACCATCTGTTGCTTCTCGCCTTGATGGTGGATCGACTTGCCGGGCAAAATCTCCAGGCTTTCCACGCGTGGATCCTTCTCGTCGGGAGGGGCAGCGCCGGCCGCAACCCATTCCGAGTGGATCCGGTATTCCAGAGAATCGGTCTCGAAGCGAAGTCCGCCCGTGTGGCGAACGGCCCCGGACGGCTTGGTCAAGAACAGGCTGCGGCCCGGGTCGGCCAGTTCGACGCGCCGTCCTCGGTCTTGCTTGACGATGTTGAAGTAATCCGTGTCCGAATCGTAGCCACGCAGCGACAACCGGAAGCCGCCCTTGCCGGCCAGGGCGCCGTGACAGGCTCCCGAGTTGCAGCCATTCTTGGCCAGCACCGGCTGCACGTTGTTGCGAAAACTCCAGGCGAATCTCGCATTCCTGTCTTTGACCGTTGCCTGCGCGGTAGCCTTGTGCGTGCCGACCTGCGCCGTGATGGTGGCTTGACCGTCGCCCATGGGCGTGACCACGCCATCGGCCACGGTTGCCACCGCTGGATTGCTCGACTCCCAGCGTACGGCGTCCGTTACCTGAGAAGTCAGTTCACCGTTGCTGGTCCGCTGCACCAGCAAGCGCTGACTCGACTCCGGGCCGCTGAGGACAAACTCCTTCGGCAACAGCACGACGCCGTCGTCGGCACAGACGGGAGCTGTCAGCCCGAATGCAATCAGCGTGAGTAGTCGTCGCAACACTGACAATCTCCTGTTGGCGGTCGCAGGCAGTTCGAAGCACGCGAGCGTCTTGCCGCTAGAACAGTTCGTGAATGTGTCGATGGCCGTAATCAACCAGCGGGAAAGGCCGCCCGGCCGGGCCGGGCAAAGTTGCTTCCAGATCGAGCCCGAGGCTATGGAAGACGGTGGCAACCACGTCCGCCGGCACCACCGGGCGCTCCGCGGGAATGCCGCCCACCGGGTCGCTGGCACCGACCGCCCGACCACCCTGCACGCCGCCGCCGGCAAAATACACCGTGAAGCACTGGGGCCAGTGATCGCGGCCGCCCGCCGGATTCACGCGCGGGGTGCGCCCGAATTCGGCCAGATTGCACACAAGGGTCTTGGGCAGCATGCCCCGCTCTTGCAGATCTTCAAGCAGGGCACTGTAAGCCTGGTCGTACATGGGGCAGACGATGTCGCGCATGCCCTCGATCGAGGTGAAGGGCTTCGAACCGTGGATGTCCCAGGTGACCTCGTTGAACACCGTGAGAAAGGTGTTGATGGTAACAAAGCGCACACCCGCCTCGATCAAGCGGCGGGCGAGCAGACAGCACTGGCCGAACCGATTCTTGCCGTAGCGCTCGCGAACCTTCGCCGGTTCCTTGCCCAGATCGAATGCGTCACGAGCCTGCGGGCTGGTCATCAGGCGGAAAGCCGACTGGAAGTTTTCATCAAGCAGCGCGGCGTTCTCCGTCGACTCGAACACGTCGAGTGTGCCATCGACGACATCGCGGATGCGGCGCCGGCGACTCAGACGGGCCGTGCCGATTTCCACCGGCGGCAAGAGATCGGGCACCTTGAAGTTCTGTTGCGACGGGTCGGCATTGAGGGCAAACGGATCGTGCGATTTGCCGAGGAACCCACCGGCCTGACCGTTCGGCAAGTTGCCGCCGCCTCGGCCCATCAGTTCCGGCAGCACCACGAAGGCGGGCAGATCGGTCTTGCGGCCGCGCAGGTAACTGACGACGGCGCCGGCGTGCGGAGTATTGACGCCGCCCGCAAACTGGCGGCCCGTCTGCAGCCTTTGCCAGCCTGCGTCGTGGACCGCTGCACCCTTGTGATGGACCGAGCGCACCAGCGAGAACTTGTCGGCGATCTGGGCGTGCCGTGGCAGGACTTCGG